>JBGPFL010000015.1:0-17252 GCA_041483295.1 Blastocatellia bacterium
ACAGCAATCCCCATGTTCAACACAATGTATGCCGACCGCAGCGGCAACATCTTCTATCTATACAACGGAGCCGTGCCGCGGCGCTCGACCAAATTTGACTGGAGCAAGCCCGTGGACGGAAGCGATCCTGAAACGGAGTGGCAGGGCTTTCATACCTTCGACGAGCTTCCTCAACTCACTAATCCCAAGACGGGCTTCATGCAGAATTGCAATCAGACCCCCTTCACCACAACCTCGGAGGGAAACCCCGCGAAGGAGAGGTTCCCTAAATACATGGTGACGGAATCCGACAATGCTCGAGCGCGAATCTCACGGCGGATACTGTCAACACGGGATAAATTCAGCTACGAAGATTGGGCACGCTCGGCGTTCGATACGACAGTGATCGAAGCCGAGACGGAGATACCCAAGCTGATCGCCGAGTGGGAGAAGCTGAAAGAGTCGGATGCAGCGCGCGCCGACAAGCTTGCGGCCGCCATTGCTGAGCTGAAGTCCTGGGACCGCGTGAGCGCCGTCGATTCGAAGGCGATGACGCTCTTCGCCCTCGCATTCGAGAGGGCTACGAGGCTCAGAGGAGCTGCGCTCACAGACCCGTGGGTCAGGATCAAGCTGCTCGAAGATGTGATGAGCGACTTGCAGCGTGACTTCGGTACCTGGGCTGTCGCGTGGGGTGAGATCAATCGACTACAGCGCACGCACTCCGGGGGCGACGAGCCATTCAGCGATGCCAACCCTAGCTTGCCGATCGCAGGAGCGCCGGGCTGGCTGGGGATCGTGTACAACTTTTACACGCGGCCGGAAAAGGGACAGAAACGCCGCTATGGCGTGGCGGGCCATTCATTCGTGAGCGTTGTCGAGTTTGGACCGAAAGTGCAGGCGCGTTCGATCCTGGTCTTCGGCGACAATGCCGACACGAAGTCGCCGCACAACTTTGACCAGGCACATCTCTACGCGAATCGCCAGTTCAAGCCTGCGTGGTTTACTCTCGAAGATATCAAGGCACACAGCGAGCGGGTTTATCATCCGGGGGCGAAATAGCGCCTACGCTGGCCGTCGAGTGTGAAATCCGGGGGGACGAGAAAGCTGATCGGATGTTCGGTGACTTGTCTGGCAGCGCCCAAAGGCGCATGCATTGAAAGCATTTCGATGGAGACGCGAGCGAGCTCAAAGCAAAGACTGAATGAAGATCAGCGCTACTGTCATCACTCTCAACGAGGAACAGAACCTCGCGGCGGCGCTGGAATCTCTCTCGTGGGCGGATGAGATCATCGTCGTCGACTCCCAGAGCACCGACCGTACGGTCGAGATCGCCCGTCAATTCACCGACCGAATATTCATCAGGCCCTGGCCAGGCTACTCTGCCCAGAAGAACTTCGCCGCAGAGCAAGCAAATCACGATTGGGTGTTCAACCTCGATGCTGACGAACGAGTGTCGCCTGATCTATGCAAAGAGATTGAGGGTCTGAAGAACGCTGGTGAGCCGGAGGCGTCGGGATTCGAGGTGCCTCGGCGCACGTTCTATCTCGGCAGATGGATCAAGCACTCGGGTTGGTATCCGGACTTCAAGCTTCGACTCTACAATCGCACCGCGGGCCGGTGGCGGGGCGGGTACGTCCACGAATCGGTTGAATCCGACGGTCAGGTGGAAAGACTGACGGGACCACTCCTGCACTACACGGTTCGCAACGCTTCGGACCACCACCTGAGAATTGACCGCTACACAACTCTCGCTGCTGAAGAGATGGCCGAGCAGGGAAAGCGTGCGACGCCTCTGCAGTTGCTGGTGTCACCGCTTATGGCCTTCATCCGCGCGTATGTCTTCAGGCGAGGTTTCCTGGATGGAATGCCCGGAGTGGCGATCGCATCCTTTGCCGCGCACTATGTCTTTCTGAAGGGGATAAAGCTCTGGGAGAAACAGAAGGCAACTGAGCGCGATCCGGAATAATCGCCGTTCAAGAACACTCGGGACATTTTGGAAATGGGTTATCTGCTCTGCTCATTCTCTGTGTAGAGCACTTTACTGTACAGCGCTTCAATTCGATCTATTATTTGCTCCCTGCCAAAGCGCGTAAACACATCCTTCTGCGCCTGGATTGCCAACCGCTCTCTCAGAGGCGCGTCTGAAAGCATCCAGATCAGCTTCTCGGTGAGCGCGCGGATGTCTCGGGGCGGGAACAGAAGGCCGGTCGAATTGTCGGTAACTAGCTGAGCTATGCCGCCGACCTTTGATGCGATCACCGGCCGCTTAGCCGCCATCGCTTCAATCGTCACCAGCGAGAAGCCCTCGTCCCACGAGGGCACAACCACTACGTCAACCGCGGCAAACAGTTCCGGCATATGGCGAACCTGTCCCATGAACCTCACTCGTTGCCCGAGGCCCAACGTCTCCGACAGCTTCGTGAGTTGGGCCGTAAACTCGCCACCCGATTCCTTCTCTTCCCCAACTATCAGAAACTCCGTATCTGAGCGCATGTTAACGATTCGCCCTGCCGCTCTTATGAACTCCTCTTGTCCCTTTGTCGGTGTTATCTGACCGACGCAGGCCACCACAAGACTGCCGCGCAATCTGAACAACGCCCTCGCTGCGTCGCGCTCGACCCGTTGAAAGCGCGCGGGATCCACCCAGTTAGGAATCGTGTGGACCAGCTTCGGCGGCAGCGCCAGTCGCTCGATCACCGACTCACGCACGCTTTCAGAGACTGCTATCACCGCTGAGACTCCTCCCAGCATCCACCGATAGAGCGCGCTGCGCTTGAGTGGCAAGTAATGATGTCTGGTCAACACAAGCTTAGCGGACGGCTCGTGCTTGCAGGCGAGCGCGGCAACCAGATAGTCTCTACCGACATGCGCATGCACGATGTCGATGCCGTGCTGAACTATCAGCCCGGCAATGGCGCGGGCAGACTGAACATCGAGCGAATTTCGGAGGGCCATTTCATGCCACGAAGCGATCACTCCGGCAAGCGGCTCGCGCAGAGGGCTGTCGGGCCGAACCGCCAAATAGACGGCGTGGCCCCGACCGGCGAGCGCGCGGACAAGATCGGCCACGTGGACTTCGCCGCCTCCCATCTCGCTGGCCGAGCACACCTGAAGTATCTTCATAGAACTCTTCCGAGGAGCCGCCAGTAGTGGCCGCGCTTGACAATAGCGCGCGGCGCTAATTTAATCCAGACGTTCGTCGCGCGCAAATGGAACAGATGTCAGTGGTCACGTTTATGGTTTCTGGTTTATGGTCTATGGTTTCTGGTTCCGATCGAGCAGCGCAAACGAGAACCAGAAACCATAGACCAGAAACCAGAAACCATCTACTGACAACTGACGCCTCGAAAGGCTTTGATGGAATATCTGCCGGACTTCTTCTTTTGGATTGCGATCTTTTTATTCGGACTGTTGATCGGAAGCTTTCTGAATGTTGTGATCTATCGCCTTCCGCGTGAAGAGTCGATCGTCTTACCGAACTCGCACTGTCCCAACTGCGACGTGGCGATCAAGTTCTATGACAATATCCCGGTCTTGAGCTATGCAATCCTGAGAGGTCGCTGCCGCGCCTGCCGAGTACGTATATCCCCGATCTATCCCGCCGTCGAGTTGTTGGTGGCGATCCTCTATCTGATGGTCTATCTAAAGGATGGCAGGTCGATCGCCCTCGTCGGCGACATTCTGTTCGTCTCGTTAATCGTTCCCCTTGTGTTCATCGACCTCGAGCATCAACTGCTGCTCGATAGCCTAACGTATCCCGGTCTGGTGTTGATGGTGATCATGCGGATGCTGTCTCCGGAGCTGGTGATTGGAAGCCTGCCGGCCGCGAGGTTTGGCCTGCATAGCTCATCTCAGTGGGTCCTCTCACTGCTGGGGTCGGCGCTCGGAGCAGCCGCGGGGGGAGGAAGTCTCTGGCTGGTGCGTGAAGCGTATTTTCGCTTGCGCAAGGTCGAAGGGATGGGCCTCGGAGACGTGAAGATGATGCTTATGGTTGGCGCGTATCTCGGATGGCAGCTCACGGTGCTAACAATCTTCATTGCCTCGCTGCTGGGTGCGCTGATTGGCATAGTCGTCATGTTCGCCCGCGGCGGGACGATGAAGATGAAACTCCCCTTTGGCGTCTTCCTCGGGCCCGCCGCAGTAATAGCCCTGTTCGGGGGGCAGAAGTTCATATCGTGGTACCTTGCGATGTATATATAATGAATCATCAAACGAGGAGGAGACATTCATGAAGAGAGCCTCAACGTTACTCTCGATCCTGCTGGTAGCATCGCTCGTGGGCTGCAGAGGCAGGGCTCCGGCACTGAGTCAAGAGGCCAAACAGGCAACTCCCTCTGCGCTTATCTCGGCATCGGGTTCTTCGGCGAATCAGCCCATCCGCGCTCGCCACGGCATGGTCGCCTCGACGGACGTCATAGCTTCCCAGGTCGGCATTGAAGTGATGAAGCGCGGCGGCAACGCCGTTGATGCAGCGGTTGCGGTCGCGCTTGCGCTCGCCGTGACCTGGCCTTCGGCAGGCAACATCGGAGGCGGCGGCTTCATGATGATACGCCGCGCGGACGGCAACACCGAGATTGTTGACTATCGCGAGCGCGCACCGCTCGGCGCCGCGCGCGACATGTACCTCGACGAGCAAGGCAACGTCATAAAAAAGGCTCCCACGGTCGGTTACAGGGCGGTGGGGGTACCGGGGACCGTTGCAGGTCTGGCCATGGCGCTTCAACGACACGGTAAGCTGAAGTGGGCCGATGTCGTCGAGCCGGCCCGCAAGCTTGCGGCAGACGGCTTCCCTGTCAGCTTCCATCTTGCCCGCAGCCTGCGTGGAAGCAAGAAACTGCTTCGCCGCTTCCCGGAAAGCCAGCGAATCTTCCTGCGAGATCGTCGCTTCTATGAAGAGGGGGAACAGTTCATCCAACCGGAACTGGCGGCCACTCTAACCCGGCTCAAGACTCAGGGTCCCCGTGAATTCTATGACGGCGACACGTCTCGAATGATTGTCGAAGATATGAAAGCCGGCGGCGGAGTCATCACGGCTCAGGACCTCAAGGAGTATGAGCCTGCTATTCGCAAACCGCTGAAAGGCACATATCGTGGGTACGAAATACTCACGATGCCTCCGCCGTCTTCCGGGGGAACAGCGCTGCTCGAGATGTTGAATGTGCTCTCGCACTACAACCTCTCGCAACTCCCGCACAACTCGTCGGAGCATGCCCACCTGCTGGTCGAGACGATGCGACGGGCGTTTGCAGATCGAGCGGCCTACCTGGGCGACGCCGACTTCGTCGAGGTCCCGGTCGGCGGGTTGATTTCACCGGAGTATGCGGATGACCTGGTTAAGGGGATCGATCTTCAACGAGCGACGCCGAGTTCGAAGATCCGCGAAGGGAATCCCGGCGCCCACGAATCACCTGAGACTACACACTTCACGGTCATCGATGAGGAAGGAAACGTTGTGTCGAACACGTACACGCTCAACAACAGCTTCGGGTGCGGCGTGACAGCCCGAGGGACGGGCGTCCTGCTGAACAACGAGATGGATGACTTCACGTCGAAGGCCGGCGTACCCAATGCATATGGGTTGATTCAGAGTGAGAACAACTCGATTGCTCCGCGCAAGCGACCCCTGTCGGCCATGACTCCCACGATCGTGCTCAAGGATGGAAAGGTCTACTTCGCGGTAGGAAGTCCGGGCGGTCCGACGATCATCAACACGGTACTTCAGGTGATCTCGAATGTTGTAGACTATCGAATGAACCTCAAGCAGGCCATCGACGCGCCGAGGTTACATCATCAGTGGATGCCGGACGAGATTCGTTGGGAGCCGCTTGGACTCAACGCGGACACATACGCGGCGCTTGAAAAGAAGGGACACATCCTCGCTCGGAGACCGAGTTACATGGGCGACGCCGAAGGCATCATGGTCGACCCCGAAACAGGCATTCGACTTGGAGCTTCGGATCGCCGCCTTGGAGGCATCCCAGTCGGGTATTGACCTTGCACGGGCGTCAGTCCATGAGCGAATCTGCCTGTGGAACATATAGGTCTTAGAAGGGACGAGCGCTCAGACAGGGGCGGCCACGGAGGGTCGCCCATACATATATGACTATCGACGAACAAATAGCCTACCTGAAAAAAGGGGCCGTTGATTGTATTCCCGACCAAGAGTTGCGACGCAAACTCGAGCACTCACAGCGGACGGGTACTCCGCTCAGAGTGAAGGCCGGCTTCGACGCGACGGCACCGGACCTCCACGTCGGGCACACGGTGTTGATCAGAAAGATGCGGCACTTTCAGCAGCTTGGCCATCAAGTGATTTTCTTGATTGGGGACTTCACTGGAATGATTGGAGATCCCTCGGGCCGATCGGCCACGAGGCCGCCCCTCACCACCGAACAAATCAAGGAGAACGCGGAGACCTACCGGCAGCAAATATTCAAGCTGCTCGACCGCGATAAGACCGAGCTCCGGTTGAACGGCGAATGGTTCTCCAGGTTCGCCGGCGAAGACTTCATCAGGCTTGCTTCTAAAGTTACAGTCGCCCAGTTGTTGGAACGGGATGAGTTCAAAAGGCGATTCGAATCGCAGGTCCCGATCAGCGTCCACGAGCTGCTGTATTCGATCGTACAGGGCTACGATTCCGTGGCGCTTCGGGCGGACGTTGAGCTTGGCGGAACCGATCAAAAGTTCAATCTGCTTATGGGGCGTCAGATCCAGCAGGGCTACGGCGTGAGCGAGCCGCAGCTTGTTATGACGATGCCGTTGCTCGAAGGACTGGACGGCGTGCAGAAGATGTCCAAGAGCCTTGGGAACTACATCGGGATCACTGAGCAGCCTTTCGACATGTTCAGCAAGGTGATGTCGATCAGCGACGAACTGATGTGGCGATACTACGAGTTGCTCACCGATTTGACTCCGCAGGAAGTCGAGGCGCTGACAGAGAGCTGCGCGCGGGGTCAGCGCCACCCCAGGGATGCCAAGGCAGAGCTGGGCCGGCGTATCGTGGCCGACTTTCACTCCGAAGATGCAGCACGAGGAGCAAGCGAGGAGTTCGACCGGCGGTTCCGAGACCGCGAGCTTCCCGCCGATATTCCAACCGTTGAGAGGGCGGCTGAACCGATCAAGTTAGTAAAGCTGCTCGCCTCTGAAGGCCTGGCGCCTTCGGTCGCTGAAGCTCAGCGGCTTATCTCACAGGGCAGCGTCCGCGTGAATGATGAAAAGATCACCGAGGTGAAGTACGAGATCGCCGCAGGAGTCGGTGATCAGGTGCTCATTCAGGTTGGCAAGAAGCGAAGGGTCCTCCGAGTGAAGTTCGTGATGCGTGATCCGTGATTCGTGATGCGTGATTTGTGATGCGTGATTTGTATTGATCGATCACTCCGCCTGCCAGGGACCCCAGGAGAGATGGATCACGCATCACGGATCACGCATCACTCCCAAGAGTATGGCCAACTTCACGATACTCGAACCGATGTCGACTGGCGACGTGATTGACCGAGCGGTGCGGCTCTACAGGCGAAACTTCACTCCGCTGGTCGCGATCGTTGCAGTGCCCTCGATCATCGGGTATCTGACCGGGCTGGCCTTCACGACGGGCTATGCAAAGTTGCTCACCTCGGTTGCAAGCCCGGGGTCGGGTGGTATGGAAGGCTCAGCCCTCCTGCTCTTTATCCTGGGGCTTATGGGCTATCCGGTCTGGTTTTTCGTGCAGGTGTTCACAATTACTGGTCTTTCTCGAGTGGTCGGTGACAACTTGATGATCGGAGAGGCGATCACCTTTCGACGATGTTTTTCTGCAGCTCGTCAAAGGTTGGGCGACATAGTATTGATGGCCCTTCTCATGTTCGGGGTTCTGTTTCTCATAGGCGCGGTCGGTTCCGTAATCTTCTTCGCGGTGTTTATGGTCGTTGCCCTAGTCATTGGAGTATCCGCGACCGCCGGAATGCCCCAGTGGCTTGGTGTGGCGCTGCTGATCATATTCTCACTCCTGGCTGTAGCTGCGGGCGTTGCGCTGGTCCTGATAGTTGCTGCTCGAGTCGTCTTTCTTCCACAGGTGCTCATGATTGAAGGGATGTCGGCTGGGTCATCGCTGGGCCGCTCGATTTCGCTTGGCCAGGGCAACTGGTATCGTGTGGGTGCGATCCTGCTCTTTACCTATTTCGTCAGCCTCTCTCTGCTTGCCGCGTTGACCCTTCCCGTAATCCTGGGCCTCGAATGGTTCAGTTTATCGTCAGTCGAGTTTGTCCTGACCCCGGCGGGCGGGGCCATTTACTCGGCGTTTAATCATATCGCGAACCTGTTATCGCTGCCGATATGGATCGTGTCGTTCACACTGCTATACTTCGACAATCGAGTTCGCAAGGAGGGCTACGACATGGAGCTGCTCGCAAGAGAAGTGGCTCCCGGCTTTCGCTGGCAGGCGCCCATGCCGCAGCCGGCTCAACCCTATGGCGCCTTTGCGTCGGGGGCCGCGCCGCGTGTTTTCATGCAGACGGGTCCCCTCGGATTGGGCGGTTATGTGCCGCCCCGGCCCGAACCTCGGCCGACTACGGCTACGCCAATTTCATCTCTAGAGCCTCAACCGCCAGGCGGAAGTCCAACTGCTCCGGAGCACACTGCTGCGGTAATTGGCCCGGCCGTTGGCATCTGCCAAAGATGTGGCCTCGAACTCCAGCCGGGGGCGCGTTTCTGCATACGTTGCGGATCTCAGAACTGATGCGACCAGACACGATGAAGAGATCGCTTACGACGGGAATTTTGGTGCTGCTGATTGCACGCGGGGCGACCGCCGCAGGTCTCAAGGACTACGGCGAGCGGGTGTCTGAGGCGGCTGAGGAGGTCCGACTCATGCTGGAGGCGGAGGATAGGGTTGAGGACACCATAGAAGGAGTTCGTCAGGTTAAGAAACTGCTGCCGAAATCGGAGAATGTTGAAATCGGAAGTCAGGTCGTCACGATTGACAACGGTTGGCTTCACGGCATGCTCGCGACCTACGAGACCGAGCATAACCGCCGGAAGCGCATGGAGCAGCTCACGGAGATAGGCGCCCGGCTGGGTGCGCTCGAGAAGCATCTCGGTGGCGCGGAGGAAGGCGCGCCTGAGCCCGAAGCACGCGGTCCCAAAGAGCGGATCCAAGAGGTACTGTCGCGACCTCCCTATCGCGAGAAGACTGACAACCCTGTCACCGCTTTTATCAAGGAGACACGGCGCAAGGTAATTGCGTTCTTTACCGACTTGTTACGAAAAATATTCGGCGGAATGTTCGGACAGGGTTCCGGGGCGAGTGTCTTGTTTCTAGTGTTGATTGTGATCGCAGTAGGGTCAGCCGTCATCCTCGCAGTCCGAATGCTGAGGGGGCGCGGGAGCGTCAAGAAATCGGACAAGAGACGCACGGTGCTCGGTGAGGAGATCGAGGCAGGAGTGACCTCGGCGGAACTTGCCGCTGCGGCACTGGCAGCGGCGAGGGTGGGGGACTTCCGCACGGCAATGAGGAAACTCTACATTTCGCTGTTATACGAGTTGGCCGAACGAGACCTGATTGAGATCGAGGCTCAAGTGACCAATCGGGAATACCTGGCTCGGATATCGCGCTTCGCGGCACTGGCGATCTCGATGCGATATTTGACGGACCGGTTTGATTATTTCTGGTACGGTATGTTCCCCTCGTCTGAAGCGGACTTCAAAGAGTACATGGAACGATACAGTGAGGCGATGGAAGGAGCGCGATCTGCGGGACAACAGACAGCAAAGGTCTGAGGCGGCCAGGAGGGAACGAGGGCTTAATTTGTTGTATTTGTGGGCCACCTTGACACTCCAAAGCGGGGAGCATAGACTCAGTGGTGTTTACTGGGGGTGCCAGGTTTCGACGGGGGTACTCTGAGGTGATAGATGCATACCGCGGCCCACGCCCCGCGTTATCAAGCTTGGAAAACACAATCGCGAATAGCGAACTTGCTTTGGCTGCTTAGTCGCAGCCACGTTTCACCCGACATCGCCTGTGTGGCGGGATGAGGCGTTATTATGCAGGCTGCCCCAAAGGTCCCGTGCTCAGGGGACCGGAGGGAAAGATTAAGCTGGGCTAGCTCATCCGGATGCTTCGTTGCTTCCACTGTCCGGGCGAGCGAATCAATAGGAAGCAACTAAGTATGTAGGTTCTATCGCTGACGGCTTCCGGACGAGAGTTCGATTCTCTCCACCTCCACTGGTTTATTGTGCAAGTGAAACGAGACTTGGGGCGGACGGTCTGCTGGAAAGGGGCGCCTATCCGCTCCGTTCTCTTTTCGCAGGCTGAAGCAGGCGATCAGTGCGTTGACGAGATTAGCGAATGAGTGAGCACGGCATTGGTGAAGCTACCGCGATCCGACTCGCTGAGCTGTCGCGCGAAATCGACGAGCTTGAGAAGGGACGTGCAGCACTGCTCGGGCGGGTGATTGAACTGCGTGATAAGCTGCAGGAATCCGGCCACCGAACCGCGGCGATGCGGGCCTCAGTCGATCTGCTATGCGAACACATATCAAACGTAACCACGGTCATGGCAGAGCTTCAGGTGATCGAGGAAGAGCTGCGCACGGTGAGCGGGGCGCTTGAGGACGACGGCAAGGCGGTGCCTGGCGTCGTATTTGAAGCAGATGGGCTTCAAGATGCGCTGGACGAAGCCGAGAACGAGCTTGAGCGCATCTCGACGATTCTCATTAATGGTAAGAGCCGGTCGCCGCGCGGCCACTGATCGAATCCGCCCCCCTACAATGGATTCTACTATTCTACGGCTTGCACGATTCGGAGCGGCTGTTGAACTGGGAGCAGAATGGGCTACACGAGATCAGGTGGGCGCGCTTTCGATCAGCTTAGAACAGTCAGGATCATTCCCGGCTTTACCAAGTATGCTGAAGGTTCGGTGCTAATCGAGGTTGGCGAGACGCGAGTCATTTGCACTGCGTCGATCGATGAGCGAGTTCCCCTGTTTCTGCGAGGACAGGGTAAGGGCTGGGTGACAGCCGAGTACTCGATGCTTCCCCGCGCCACCGAGACCCGCACTCAGCGGGAAGCCGGACGCAGTCAGCTGTCTGGCCGGACCCAGGAGATACAGAGACTGATCGGCCGTTCGCTCCGCGCGGTAGTCGAGCCCCACCGTCTGGGCGAACGCACAGTCTATCTGGACTGCGACGTGATTCAGGCAGATGGCGGAACGCGAACGGCCGCCATCACCGGCGCCTTTGTAGCCCTGGTCCTGGCCCTTCGCAAACTTTACAACGATGGCAAGCTAGCCGCTCCGCTGCCCGTGACCGACTATCTGGCAGCGGTTTCGGTGGGAGTAATCGGCGGAAATGCGCTTCTCGACCTCGAATACGCCGAAGATTCGCGAGCCGAGGTTGACATGAACATCGTTCGCACGGGATCGGGCCGCTTTATCGAAATACAGGGCACCGCCGAGTCAAAGCCATTCACCAAAGAGCAGATGGAAGACATGGTAGCCCTGGCGAGCCGCGGGATTGAGCAACTCATCGAGCAGCAACAAAGTCTGCTCGGTCCGATTCGCTAAACGGCAGCAAGAAGTCGTCTGCTGCGACATTCTATTGGTGCCGGATTCGCGTACGGTTTACCGAACGCATGTTAGAATCTGAGTTGCGAACCATCGTTTCACCTGTTGTTGGAGGCAGCATGAGTTTCAAAGGTCTGTTGTTACTGACCCTGACAATTGTGTCCACATTCCCCACCGCCGGGCTCTCCCAATCTGGAACTGAGTTCGAAGATCCTGCAGGCAAATTCAAGATTTCTCTCATGGGAGAGTGGCGATCCGTCTCCTACAGCGATGCGGTCGGGCGGCCCAAGACCGAGTTCGTCTACAGGGACCGGCGTGAGGGACTGCTCCGAATCAGCAAGGAGACCCAGGGTGGAGGTTCGCTCGAGAATATGGTTCGCGCCGAAGAAGAGAACCTCAGGAGCTATCGCCCTGGATTCGAACGCGCGGCGACGGAGCCTTTTGGCGGCGGCTCGCTTCGGGGCCTTCGCTTTTCGTTCTATGCCACTGACGGGAGCCGTCAGGTCGCGAGTATCTTTTACTATCTCGAAGATGGAAACTCGGTTTGGGTGTTGCGCTTTGTCGGCAAGCGCGGGTCTCTCGACGCAAACAGGAATGTCACCGATCAGATGGCCCGAAGCTTCCAGCCGAAGAGATGACGAAGACGCGTTTCTCGTTTGTCGTTCCTCGTTTGTCGTTTTTGTAGAATCCAATCGGCGCAGAGCGCGATAAACCGTAACTATGAACGCGGAACGCGAAACATTCCTTTCCTTCATCCTCCTTGCGCCTGAGCCTTACTCGGTTATAAGCTAGTCCGTCGTGAGGCTGAACCAGGTTTTCACTCACACCACCAACGACCCAATTAAGTGAGTAGGGAGTTCCCTGGGCAGCCTCAAGTCCAGCGAGCGAAGAGTTCATCTAACGGCCTTACAGCCGCCGAGTGAAGGACGCGTTCGACGCGACGATAGAAATGTCCGGATACGAATCGCTTTGCATTTGTCGTTCTCGTTGTCGTGCCTATGTCGTTTTTGTAAAATCCAATCGGCACGGCGCGCGATAAACAATAACTATGAACGAGAAACGACAAACGCGAAACGACAAACATTGAAAGGAGACCGACCGTATGAAGGTCTACAACACTAAGGAGATCAGAAACGTTGGCATTGTAGGTCACGGCGACGTGGGCAAGACCTCGCTGGTCGCAGCGATGCTCTTCGCCGCGGGCGCCACCAATCGACTGGGTCGCGTCGACGAGGGCACGACTGTCACAGATTACGATGAAGATGAAATCGCCAGAAAGATAACTATTCATAGCTCTCTGGCCCATTGCGAGTGGAACGGGAACAAGATCAACATAACTGATACTCCGGGCTATGCAGCATTCATACTCGACTGCAAGGCGGGCCTCCGCGCCTGTGACGCCGCCTTAGTGTTGGTCGACGCAGTCAACGGCGTAGAGGTCCAGACCGAGAAGACCTGGAGCTACGCGGACGAGTTTGGGATCCCGCGACTGCTGGTCGTTAATAAAATGGATCGCGAGCGAGCGGACTTCGAGCAGGCGGTCAGCAGCATTAATGAGGCATTCGGCCGCGCGGCCGTGCCAGTTCAGATTCCTATCGGCAGCGAGCGCAACTTCAAGGGTGTCATCGACCTTGTGCACATGCGCGCCTACACCTACGAGGGCGACGGCAGCGGCAAACCGGTAGAAGGCGAGATCCCAGCCGATCTGAAAGACGCCGCTCAGGCGGCCAGGGAAAAGATTATCGACGTCGTTGCCGAAAGCTCCGAGACGTTGATGGAGAAGTATTTTGCCGACGGAACCTTGAGCGATGAGGACCTGATACCAGGGATCAAAGCCGCCGTTCGCGAGCGCCGGCTCTTCCCCATCTTCGCAGCCTCCGGAATTCAGAACATCGGGATTCAGCCGCTCCTTACCGAACTGGTTGAACTGGCTCCCGAGCCCGACGAGGTCGGGCCAGCCAAGGGTCATCCCAACCCCGATAGCGATGAAGAGATCGAGCGAGAGGTTAAGGACATCGCTCCTTTCTCGGCGTTGGTCTTCAAGACCATCGCGGACCCCTTCGCGGGGCGAATCACGGTATTTAAGATCTATTCGGGCTCCGTTAAGTCGGACGCGACAGTCTTCAATATTACTAAGAACACTCAGGAGCGGCTCGGGCCGCTGCACGTGCTTCAGGGCAAGAATCTGGAGAAGATCCCGGAGGCCCACGCCGGCGATATCGTAGCGGTGACCAAGCTGAGAGAGACCACAACGGGCGATACATTCACAGATAAGTCTTCGCCGATTGCTTACGATCCCGTTAGCTTTCCCATGCCGGCAATCTCTTTCGCCATCGAGCCGAAGTCCCGTAACGACGAGGACAAGCTCTCTCAAGCCATTCACAAAATGCTGGAAGAAGACCTGGCGCTGAGGTTTGACCGGGACCCGCAAACCAAACAGTTCCTGCTCTCGGGCTCGGGGCAGACTCACATTGAGGTCGCCGTGAATAAGCTGAAGAAGCGATACGGTGTCGAAGTCGAGCTTCATCCGCCGAAGGTCGCTTACCTCGAGACGTTCAAGGGGCGGGTGGAAATAGTTGGCCGCCATAAGAAACAGACAGGTGGCCGAGGCCAGTTCGGCGAAGCCACCTGCGTCTTCGAAGGGCAGCCCCGAGGAGCGGGATTTTCGTTCGTCGACAAAATCTTCGGAGGCGCGATACCGCAAAACTGGCGGCCCGCCGTTGAGAAGGGCGTCAAAGACGCGTCTGCACGCGGAGCGATCGCCGGCTATCCGATGGTCGACTTCAAGGTTGAGTTGATCGACGGGAAATTCCATGCGGTCGACTCGGACGATCTTTCGTTCCAGCTGGCGGGCCGCAAGGCGTTCCGCACCGCGATGGAGAAGGTCAAAGCGGTGCTGCTCGAGCCGGTGATGAACGTCGAGATAACCGCTCCGCAGGAAGTCTCGGGCGATATTCTGGGCGACATCAACTCGCGCCGAGGTCGAGTGCAAGGCATGGAGACGAAGGGCAATCAGTCTGTGGTCAAAGCCCAGGTGCCCTTATCAGAGATGCTGTCCTACCAGTCGACCCTCAACTCGATAACCGGCGCTCGCGGGTCTTACACAATGGAACTGGACCACTACGATGAGGTTCCCGCACAAATTGCACAGAAGATAGTGCTGAAGGCTCAAGAGGAGGGCCGGATTCGACCGACCGAGGAAGAGTAGTCGCGCCGAGGAGTGAACAGGAGGCGGGTTCATACTCCGCCTCCTTGTTGTTGAAAAGGCTGCGAGCAGTGGTTAACCGGCCTGACACGGAGGATACGGTCCCGAAGGCCCTTCATCGCACCCATCAGGAAACCAATAGTTTCTTCTCTCTTGCCTGAACGCATCGCGGTAAACCCTCTCGCCCGTTTCATCATCAGCCGCCAGGTTGATGTCCACCCTGAGCGTGGCCGCCAGGTCCTTTACCGAGAGGAGAGCTTTCCCGTCGCTTATGATTTCCCAGTTGTCGCCCGCGGATAGGTCGAAGTGAATAACTACTCCGTGAGCGACGTTCGGGAGCTCTTTCCACTTACCTGTGGGTTTCATAGTCCCGTCAGGCTGCTTTTCGGTCTCCATAAACGCGCGCCCCTTAACAACCGAGGGGCGCAAATGGCCTGACTCTATACGCAACAGGCGATCAAACCTGGCTGGGTCAACTTCCACATCCTCGCCGTAGAGTTCCTTCAGACTCGCGAGGCAAGCTGCCAGATTGGACGATTCGCGTACACGATTGCGAAGGACTTCACCTCTGGATGTTGTGTGGCGCAGCTCGACAAGAGAGTTCCCACCCCCCATTCTTAGAGGGCGTAAGTTCTCCATCTCTTCGCCGTCAACGTAGACTCTCAGGTCTGATACCGGGCCGGCGCTCTGGTAGCAGCCGACCTCCCGAAAAGAGTGCTCCGACTGAAGAAAACATCCGCTATCGAGCGTGAGGGTAACCTGCATGATCAGGATTTGCCTTGCGTTTCGTTCCAACCCTTGGAGTATCGCGGCTCGCCTTCCGTGCGCAGGCGGTCGCCCAAACCATCACACTTCTCGCGACCGGCTCCTTAACCATCGCTGCTGTGGTCGAGGGAGAAGGGACAATTCGGAGCCGGATCGCAGTCATTAGGCATTTGCGTAGCCCTTCGACCCTCGGGGCGCTTGAACGCAGAGCTTATGGTCCGCCTCCCGCACCGGGGTCACCACAGGGCGGGTTCGGGCAGCCAGGCGGGGGGTCGCATTCGTTGGGCAGCCAATACACGTTATCCGCTCGCGGGACCTTGAATGCATCGTGATAGAACTTGTTTCCTACCGTATTGCTGACCGGTAGCTCAATTTCAAGTCGTTTGTTCACTCCGAGATCCTTGCTCGACAGAAATACCTTTCCATTTCTTGCGAGCTCCAGAGTGTCGCCTTTTTCGAGCGTGAACTGTACGGTGATGTTGTGAGAGATATCAGCAATCTCCTTTCGCTTGCCGGTCGCGGCGAAGGAGCGGCCATCGGTGTTTCTCTTACTCTCCTTGAAAGCCCTGGGCTTCACCATTGATGGCATGAAGCGGCCGCTCTCGAAGCGGATCACGCAATCGAACTTCTTAGGGTCCATTTCTACGTGTTCACCATAGAGGTCCTTGAAATGAAGGAGCTGCTTGTGAAAGGTCTTTGCCGCGCTCGCTCCTTCCCTGTTGACGGTGCCGTTGTGAACGTGCCTCACTTCGATGGTGTCGTTGTTGTCGCCGAGTTCCAACGGGGTTGGCGACACGAATTCCTCGCCGTCAACTAACAGACGGATGTCCGGGTCACCCTTCGGATTCTGAAAGTATCCGATCGTGGCATAGTAGCGGCCGGGATCCAGGCCCTCCTTCCTTTCTGAAGGTAGAAAGCACCCGCTATCCAAAACAACCGTAGCTTCGATAGGCATAGGTCCTCCTTAAGCGAATTAGCGAAAGTACCGAGTGCCCAGCATTCGACTAAACCGTCAGCCGAGTTGCTGATCACGCCTACGCGCAGCACAACCGCGTGTACAAACCTGCCTGTTGAGCCATCGAGTAGAAGATAATCGATGGTCCCTGAGCATGCCACTCACTGCTGATCCTGGTTGTCGGTCGATGCCACTAACCGAGCTTCGACCTGATGTAGCCTCAGTCCTTCATATCGCATGACGGAAACCACATGGTGACCATTGCATAAAGTTGAACCCTTGCCGATAGAATCCTCAGTCATCAGGGCCTGGTTTCAATTGAACTCTCTGCGGGAGTCACTCAGCGTGAAGCGCCGTTGCCTCCAATGAGTTCCTGAACAGTTTCGCCGGCAGCTCACCGGTTCGAGCCGACCGCAATAAAAGGAGCCCAATAATAGGGGTGCCCAAATGATACGGTCTGCGACATAGAAATCTGGGCCTCGCGGAGCGCGTCAGCCGCTCCGATTCCCCCGGCTCTGCGTCGCTTGTGAAAGTCTATCATGAGGTCGGCCGTAGCCTTCGACTCGACTGACCAGAGGCTGGCCACCACCGTGGGCACTCGCATTGCCAGGAACGGCCGAACCAGGCTGACAATCCCCTCGCCGCGAAAGTACTGGCCAAGACCGGTCTGGCATGCGGACAGCACAACCAACCTGGTGCGGGCCGACCGAGTCTTGTAAATATCATCGAGGTATAACAGGCCCGGACGCTCAACGACGCCCGCCACCCCGCCGCGATCACTAGTTGATGGAGCTCCATCTGAATGGGTCGAT
>JBGPFL010000016.1:0-17236 GCA_041483295.1 Blastocatellia bacterium
CGTCGCTTGGAGAGATGAGAAGGGCGGCGAAACGCCCGGGAAAGCTATCAGTTACCTTCCTCCAGGCAAGGGCGCCAAGAAGATCCGGCTGCAGCTTGAATTGAATGAAGTTAATCCCGAAAAAGAATGGAAGTATGGTTGGTTCAGTTCCGAAAAAGGCAGGGTGGTGCTGATCGTTCGGAGGTGCACCACGCCTGATCAGATTCGAGGAACTCTCTTCCACGAGGGCTTACACGTGGCAGCGTATATCCAACAGTTGCAGGGGGTAACCGCCCTCGGGAAGCCAACAGATGTCGCCGTCAAGGCGCTCACAGCGGATCTCGCCATGGCGGACAAAATCAAGGAACTACAGAAACGTATGAAGTGGCTCAACGAAAGATTGAACAAAGGCCGCGGCAAACGCGGAGCCCCGACCATCGAAGACGGGACCATCGAGAGCGCCGCAAAGCAGCTGTGGGGGGAGGCCGTCGTTCGGGCCGAAACCTTCTTCTTCGAACTCGGATACTGGATGGAACAAGGTGCGGGTGGCGAGCGGCCAACGCCCAGTTACCTGCATGAGAAAGATTTGAAGCTTTACCTGGAAAATTACAAGGCTGTGACCGAGGCCGACCTCTCGGCACTGACTGCGGAGGATGAAGAACTCATTGAGCAAATCCAAAAACTCTTGTTGTATCAACAGCGGGAGTTGATCAAGGCGCGAGGCGTTACGGATCTCCCGCATCCGATGGGGCCTGAAGCTTATATCATCAGGTCCCGCACGAGCCCAAGTGACATTGAATTAGGCCTTATAGGCGAGCTGCATTTTGATCCGCTGAAGAGAATCGAAGAGAGCGTTAAAGATCCAGTGTTTGAGACTCGTTGAGGGCGCAGGCACGCGAGATGAGAAATATTCTTCATGACGATGCATTGAACCTGGAGCCATTGGATCAACCATGATTCGAGACCTTAGCGAAACAATGCGGGCGATTCTCGACGATCCGGCGCTGAAGGCTTCCGCCCCGGAGCTCGAGGCGGCGCAGATTCTGTTCGACCGCCCGACCGAACAATTCAACCCTGCGCTGGCCACCATAGATCTGTTTCTGTACGACGTGCGCGAGAACATGGAACTCAGAAGCAACGAGCCGATCATCGAACGTAACAACGGAGAAGCCACGATTCACCGACCTCCGATGCGCGTGTTGTGTTCATATTTGGTCACGGCGTGGCCTGGCAACGTCACCGGTGACGAACTAGCTTTGGGGGAACACAGACTGTTGAGCCAGGCTCTGCAGGCGCTCTCGCGGCACCCGACTATTGCCGCGCCATACCTGAAAGGAAAGCTGGTCGGGCAAGAGCCGCCGCTGCCGATGATAACCGCACAAACCGATGGCCTGAAGAACCCGGCCGAGTTTTGGACCGCGCTCGGCAATAAGCTGCGCCCTTCGATCAGCCTGACCGTTACAATCTCGATGCAGCCCTTCCCGCCGCTTGAGACTGCCACACTGGCCGCAGCGTGGGACGTGCGTATCGGAGTGAGAACTTCGCCGATAGAGAAGAAGATCCGGCCTGCCACTTGGCAAGGTCCCTTCCGCGTGGTCGGCAAAGTCACCGACGCCGGCAACGTGCCAGTAGCCTCAGCGACGGTGGCGATCGCGAGCCTCGGCCTCACCGCCACCACCGACGCGGGCGGCGTTTACAGTTTCACCACGCTTCCGCCGGGAACTTACTCCTTGCGAGTCGAGAAAGGCGCGAAGAAACAGAATGTCGATATCACTGTCCCATCTCCTGCTGGGAGCAACTACAACGTGAAGCTAACGGGATGACCGCAATCCCAAGGAGGAAAAAATGCCAACGTACTTATCACCGGGAGTCTACGTCGAAGAAGTGCCTTCGGCGGTGAAGGCGATCGCCGGAGTCGGAACCAGCACGGCCGGATTCATCGGCGTCGTTCCTAGCAAGCTCGACCAGCCTCTGAGCCGCTCGACCGATGTCGCAATCGGCAAAGGCGACGGAACCAACAAGGACTTCGAGGCGTCGGTCTATCCCGTCAATGAGACTGCATCCAAGATCAAAGTCAACGGTGCGGAGGCGACCGGAGTGAAGCTGGAGAACGACAAAATCAGAAAGGTTTTGAAAGTGACCTTCACGACGGCTCCGGAAAAAGATGCTGCGATCAGTGGCGATCTCTTGCCGTTTTGTGAAACCGCCCCGGCGGGCGAGGCGAAACTGTGCACCAACTTCGGCGAATTCAAAAAGTTCTTCGGCGACTTTGCGGGCAACAGAGCCACAGCTACCTGGCCCACGCGGTCTACGGCTTCTTCAACAACGGCGGCACTCGCTGTTACGTCATGCGCGTGTCGAAAGAGGAGGACATTCCGACGTTCTTGATCAACTTCGAAGCGATCGACGAGATCGCCATCGTCGCGGCGCCCGGCCTGGCGGCGGACGACCCGACCGGCAAGAACACGCGGGCCGAGCTCATTGCTCACTGCAGAGTGAAGACCCAGGATCGGTTCGTGATCTTCGACAGCAATGAAACGGTTGAATCCACCGGCAGTCTCGACTTGACGTTGCTCGATCCGAAGAAGACCGGCAACAAACTACCGCCCTTTTCGGACTACGCTGCGTTTTACTTCCCCTGGATTCAGGTCTTCGACCCGGTCGCGAGGGGGCCGATTTATGCCCCGCCCAGCGGCCACCTTGCCGGTGTCTACGCGCGAGTCGACACCGAGCGAGGCGTCCACAAAGCCCCCGCCAACGAGGTGCTGATGGGAGCGCTGGGGCTTAAGTACCGGATCAGTAAGGCGCAGCAAGACGGCTTGAATCCGCAAGGCGTCAACTGCATTCGCGACCTGAACGGCAACATTCGAGTGTGGGGCGCCCGCACTATTGGCGGCGACGCGAACGCCGATTTGAAGTACATCAACATCCGCCGCACGTTGCTCTTCCTGCGCGAGTCGATAGACGAGGGCACGCAGTGGGTCGTCTTCGAGCCGAACACGCCGGGTCTCTGGCAGAAGATCACCCGGAACGTTTCGGCCTTTCTTACGAACGTCTGGCGGTCGGGCGCGTTATTTGGCAACACGCCGCAAGAGGCTTTCTACGTCAAGTGCGACGCGGAGACCAACCCGCCCGAGCTTCGTGAAGTAGGCCAGGTCGTAACCGAGATAGGCGTTGCCATCGTAAGGCCGGCCGAGTTCGTGATCTTCCGCATCTCCCAGTGGCAACCGCCGAGCAAGTAATCGAGGAGCCTCAGGATGTTCGACTATCGAGTTCCCGGCGTCTACCGGCAGGAGGTCGCTCTTCAGACGCAGCCCAGACTCCAAACCGGAGTGCCGGGCTTCGTCGGGTTCGCCGACGTGACTTCGGAACCGTTGGCGGCTCTGCCCGCGGGCGTGGTGTTTCCTGCGCTCAAGGGCAAGGTGCGTTACGACAACCAGCGGCGCCTCCTGATAGTCACCGGAGCGATGTCGCCCGAAGAGCGCGACCTGTTGCTTTCGCTGTCGCACGAAGAGTCGTTCGCCAGGGCGGGCAACGCCCTTTACTCGAAATCTCGAGACGAGGCGCTTCCGCTTCCGAACTCGCCCGTCCTATTGCATCGCAATGCGGACTTCGACGCCAGGTTCTTCGGCCGCCCGGATGGCTATCTCGCCGATGCAGTCGTCGGTTTCTTCAGCAACGGCGGCGCGCGCTGCTACGTCGTCCGAGCCGACCCGGGCGTCGAAGCCGAGACGGCGCTCGTCGATGCTCTGGAAGCGCTCGCACCTTTCGACGACCTCGACCTGATCGCGATTCCCGATGCGATCATGCTGCGACGAAAGGGTGGGACGGATGCGGACGAAGAGGCGATTACTCGCGTGCAGCGAGCCATTCTGGCCCACTGCGCGCAACATCAAGGGCGCTTCGCGATTCTTGACACGCGAAGAGGCCTCTCCGCTGAAAAGGCCCTGGAGCAGCGCAGCGATCTTGTCAGGGGGATGGCCGAACCCGTAAGCGGCGCGCTGTACTACCCATGGCTCAGACTCGAAGGCGGCAACCTGGTTCCGCCGTGCGGCCACGTAGCCGGAATCTACGCGCGCACGGATGCGAAGGCCGGCTACTTCAAAGCGCCCGCCAACGAGGAGATACTCGGCGTCGTCGACCTCGAAGTCCCGGTCGGCAACGCGGAACAGGACAAGCTCAATCCGGAGGGCGTCAATTGCATCAGGGCGTTTCCCGGACGGGGCATCCGGGTTTGGGGCGCGCGCACGATCAGCCGGGATCCGAACTGGCGTTACGTCAACGTGCGGCGGCTTTTCCTTACGCTTCAGCGGTGGGGCGATCTCAACATGGCGTGGGCGAGCTTCGAGCCAAACACTCCCAGGTTGTGGGTCCGTATCACGCGCGAGTTGAGCGGCTTTCTCGACGGGTTATGGAGCGCCGGGGCGCTGGCCGGACAAACCCGCGAGGAGGCGTATTACGTCAAGTGCGATAGCGAAACCAATCCGCCGGAGGTTCGCGACGCGGGGCAGATCGTCACCGAAGTGGGATTGGCCCCCGGTTCGCCCGCCGAGTTCGTGGTCGTGCGCATCGTCCACCAGACCGCGGCCGAGCCGCGATGAATCCTCGGCAATAGAAGACTTCGAATCAAACTGAAGGAGAAATCTCATGGCTACAGGACAGCGAGTTGATCCATATCGCGGCTTCAATTTTATGGTTGAGATCGATGGCATCACGCAGGCCGGCTTTCAGGAAGTCAGCGGGCTGGACGCCAGCACGGACCCCGTGGACTACCGTGAAGGAACCGACCCGAACCACGTGCGAAAGCTGACCGGGCTGAATAAGTACTCCGCCATCACGCTCAAGCGCGGTATTACGGATTCCGATGAGCTATGGAAGTGGCGGTTGACCGCCGTCGAAGGCAAGACCGAGCGCAAGAACGGCTCAATAATCATGCTCGACGAAACCGGTAAGGAGAGGCTGCGTTGGAATTTCATCAACGCGTGGCCGTCAAAGTGGACCGGACCGGCGTTCAACTCGACAAGCACCGCCGTCGCCGTCGAATCGCTCGAGCTGACTCACGAGGAAGTCAAGAAGGCGTAGAGAGACCCGCCGGCGGGCGCAAAGATCCACGCACTCAACGAGAACGACTTCCCATGAGAAGTTGAGGCGTGTGCCGGCCGTGCTCGCCTGCGGCTTGAGAGGACATCTATGTTTCAAACCGAATTCGCTTTTACGCTGCCCGTCGGCTACGTGGACGCCGAGGGCAACTTGCATAAAGAAGGAACGATGCGGCTTGCCACCGCGATCGACGAGGTAGGCCCGCTCAAGGACCCACGAGTCCAGAGTAATCCTGCTTATCTGCTCATCATCTTGCTGGCGCGAGTGGTCAGCAGGCTCGGGTCGCTCGACTACATAAACCCCAAGACCATCGAAGGGCTGTACGCTGCCGACCTGGCCTACTTGCAGGAGTTCTACCGCCGCATCAACGAGAACGGGCACAGCCGGGTTCAGACGCAGTGTCCTCACTGCGAGCAGAGGTTCGAGGTGGAGATAAACAGCCTGGGGGGGTCTGGCGCTACCCCATAGAGCGGCTCTATGAAGAGGTAGCGTATATTGCGTATCACTTTCACTGGCCGCACCAAGAGATTGTCGCGCTGGATCACTTCGAGCGCCAGAAGTGGGTGAGCGAAGTAGCCCGTATCAATCAGCGCCTCAACGAGCAATCAGGGCAGTAGTCTAAACAGGAGACGACCGTTGTGGCTATTCCGATAAACGCCGCTTTCGCGCTTGCGACCAATTTGCTGGGGGTCCGCCTCGATCCCTATCACACCTTCAATTTCCTCGTAGAGATTGAAGGCATCCTCGTGGGCGGGTTTTCCGAATGCAGCGGCTTGCAAGTCGAGGTCGAAGTCGAGACCTACTCAGAAGGCGGTCTGAATGACTACGTCCATCACTTCAGGGGGCGGACGAAATACCCTCCGTTGGTACTCAAGCACGGGCTGACGCTGATCGACGGATTATGGACGTGGCATCAGGGCGTGACTCAAGGCAAGGTGGCTCGCAAAAACGGGACCGTCTACCTGTTGAACAAAATGCACATCCCGGTCCTCTGGTGGAGCTTCAAGCAGGCTTTCCCGACGAAGTGGACCGGGCCTGATCTGCGGGCCGACTCTTCCGCTGTCGCTTTCGAAAGCGTGGAACTGGTCCATCGGGGGCTGAGCCGTCCGACTGCGGCCGGCGTGCTTGCGGGATTCGGCACAGAGATGGCGGGGAAGATAGGGTTCTGAGATGGGAGACCAGAGCGACCGAGAAAAAGGCGAGACGGGCGCTTCGGCGATTGAGTCTTCGGACTTGACCCGGCGACTCCTCCAGCGATCGGCCGGCAAGGTCGGCGTCGTCGACGCGCGCCACCCGCAACAACTGTACGCGCGCACCGCCGGGTGGATCGCGGAGCGATTCCCTCTGATCGGGCAGTTGAGCGCCCGTTATGCCGCCGAAGATCGAACACCCGTTTCGACCCGGGAGCTTGTGATGGGACGCCCGTTGATGGAACAAGTGAATGTGTTCACGGCCGCCGAGCCACATCTTATGCCAGGGCCTTCTTTGCCTCGGGCGGAAACTACGGCCCCGCGTTCAAGGGGCGATTCGCATGCTTCCCCCTCGTCACCCCAAGGCAAATTCCGGATCAGTCGCCGCCGTCCGCAGGTGGATTTGAAGCCCGATCAGGCGGCTTCTCGTTCCGGGACGCCATCAGATGCGCTCGCTAAGCCGGAGGGCGACGCGCGGGCGGGCGATCCGCTGGAGAACGAGGTGCACCTGCGCACGATAGTTGCACCGTCTGCGCCGGCTTCTTTGATTCTTGCCAAGAGGACCAGCGAGAGGGAGGGCGAAACGACTCCGGTAGTCTCAGAGCGGGCAGTAGCGGATTCCAGCAACAGAGTCGCTGCTCCCCAGGTCTCGCGCCCTGCCGAGACGGCGACACATTTGCCGGCCGCGGACCTGCGGGAGACTGAGGGCGACCCGACTGCGATCGTAGCGTCAACCGCGCCGGCTTCTTTAGTTCTTGCCAAGAGGACCGGCGAGAGAGCGCGTGAAACGAGTCCGCGCGTCTCAGAGCGGGTGGTAGTCGACTTCAACAACGTAGGTTCTGCTCCCGCGATCTCGGACGCTACCGAAGCGCCGACTACGGCAGTTCGTATCGATTCTGGCGCCCCGATTCTCGTTCAGCAGGGCCCAAGAGAGGCATCCTCGGGACCAACGATCGGCCCAGGGGCGAGCACCCTGGCCGCTTCTCAGGCGGCAAAGGGGTTGATTCTGAGGAAAGCCTCGATACCCAAATCAGGTGTGTCAGATCCAGAAAGCGCGGCATCCGCACTTAGAGATCACGCAAATCGCGCGATCGCGGATAGTGACCCAGCAACACAACTGGGAAAGACTTCGCAATCCGTTGTCGCGCCTCCGCGTCCACTTGCAATGACGCAAGCCGCAACCTCACTGATTCAGCGCAAGGCACAGACCGACAGGTCGAACGGAAAGGAAACATCGAACGAGTTGGCCGCCGGCGGAAGCCAGGGAGCAGTTGTCGTGAAGGAGATAGCGGACTATGTGTCGCGTCCATCAAGACCGAACATCATCTGGCGCAAGACCGCAGATGGGTCGGAGGTCGGCGGACCCCTAATGAACGGAGACAGCCGAACCCACTTGGCGCGTCAATCTGCTGACTCGGTTTCTTCCGAAACCGGTTTCTCGCAGAGCATCCAGACTGTCACACCGGCTCCGACGCCAACCGAGGCCCGGGGGCGCGACAGTGGAATCGATCCGGAGCGCATCACTGAGCGAATCATCCGCGCCATTTCACGGAGACTTGAAGTTGAGCGCGAGCGCAGAGGATTAGGAAAATGAGCCTAGAGAAATTGACTATCACGCCGCTCAAGGACAAAGGCAAAGGCAAAGGTAAACCGTTCAAGGTGCTTTTCAACCCTACGTCCTATTCGATCTCGAAAACCGTCAACTGGGTCTCCCCGCTTCCAGCAAAAAAGGGAGAAAAAGAACCTGAGCAATCCGACACAAACAAGAGCCTTAATGCGCCCATTTTGAACTTCGGCGGCGGCGGCAGCCGCAGTCTCACGCTGGAGCTGTTCTTCGACGTGACCGAGCAGGTCGAAGTAGAGGGCAACACAATAACAATAAGCGACGTGCGCACCCTGACCGACAGGCTCGTAAAGCTCTCTCGCATCGATCGCGATCTGAAGCGCCCCCCCAAATGCGAGATCTCCTGGGGAAAATCCAAAGGCATTGACTTCCCCTTTGTCGGCGTGGTGACCAGCCTGACCCAGAATTTCACTCTCTTTGACAGTTCCGGCGTCCCGCTGCGGGCCAGACTCACGGTCACCTTCACGGAGGTAGAGGACTGGAACAAGGACCAACGCGAAATAGACCCAGACTTCACGACCCGCGTAGTCAAGTTGGGAGACAGCCTGAGCGGCATCGCTTCGGAGCTGTACGCCAATCCCGAGCTGTGGCGGGTAATCGCCGAGGCCAATCACCTCGATGACCCGCGTCACCTCAACACTGGAGTGACGTTGCACATACCCAAAATCGATTGACGAGAATAAGTGTATGCCGGCTGCCGATCTCAACGAGCCGCTAGTTCCCAGCTTCGACGTCATCATAGACGGAACGGCGCTGTCGCTTGAAGCCAAAGCGCACGTCGAAAGCGTTACCGTTGATGACAGCGTCGAGATGCCGAGCATGTTCACCGTGGATATCATCGGGGCGGAAGATCTGAAAAAGCCCTTTCCCTGGGTGGATGACGAAGAGTTGTTTGCCATCGGCAAGGCGGTGGAAGTCAAGCTCGGATACGGCAGCAGCCTGGAGACCGTCTTCAAAGGCGAGATCACCGCACTCGAGCCTGAGTTTACCTCCACCCGGCTGCCCAGCATGATCGTGCGCGGATACGACCGCCGCCACCGCCTGCAGCGAGGACGCAAGACACGCACCTTCGTAAAACAGAAGGACAGCCAGATCGCTTCTAAGATCGCCAGCGAAGCCGGACTCACCGCCGACGCTGAGGACACCAAGGTAACCCACGACTACGTGATTCAGGCAAATCAAACCGACATGAATTTCTTGCTGGACCGCGCGCGGCGCATTCAATTCGAGGTCGTGGTCGCCGATAAGAAGCTCCTCTTTCGCCCAGTCCAGAACTCCAAGGGCGAGGTGTTGACCATAACGCCCGCCGATCATCTCCTCGAGTTCAGTCCGAGGCTCTCTTCGGCAATGCAAGCCAGTGAGGTCAACGTGCGTGGGTGGAGCCCTAAGGATAAGAAGGAGATCGTCGGAAAAGCCAAGACGGGCGACGAGAGCTCGACGATGGGCGGCCGGAAGAGCGGACCCAAACTCGCCGAGGCGGCCTTCGGCGCGGCGGCCGTGCTGGTGACTGCCGCTCCGGTGATGACACAGGCTGAGGCCGACCAGATGGCGAAGGCGCGATTCAATGAATGGGCTCTCGCGTTCATCATCGGCGGCGGCACGTGTCTGGGCCGGACGGACATGCGCGCGGGCAAGGTGATCAAGATCGACGGCATTGGCAAGCGATTCGGGGGCCAGTACTACGTCGTGTCGGCGAGCCACCGGTTCAGCGCGCGGAATGGCTACCTCACCTACTTCGAAGTTCGGAGGAACGCCTCATGAATTTGCTCGACATGCTTGTGAACGGCGAAGGCCGCGAAGCAACCTCGGCTCGAATCAGCGGCGTCGTGGTCGCGGTCGTCACCAACAATCAGGACCCTGACGGAATGGGCCGGGTCAAGGTGAAGTTCCCCTGGCTGGGCGACGAAGATGAGAGCTTCTGGGCGCGGGTCGCGGTTCCGATGGCGGGCAAGGAACGCGGCTTCTATTTTCTCCCCGAAGTCGACGACGAAGTGCTGGTGGCCTTCGAGCACGGCGACGCGCGGTTTCCGTACGTCGTCGGCGCGCTGTGGAACGGCAAGGACGCCCCTCCAGCCAAGAACGACGACGGCAAAAACAACGTCCGCGTGATCAAGTCCCGCAGCGGCCACGTCATCCGGCTGACCGATGAAGACGGCAAGGAGAAGATCGAGATCATCGACAAGAGCAAGAAAAACTCGGTCGTCTTCGACACCGCAAAGAACACGATCACAATCACCACCGACAAGGACATCCTGCTGTCTGCGCCCAAGGGAGCGATCACACTCGATGCCAAGGAGATCAAAATGAAGTCATCGGCTGACACGAAGATCGAATCCGGCGCCGGCATGGACGTGAAGGCCTCCGCCACGATGAACATCAAAGGCCAGGCCGTCAACATTAACTGAACGAGGCGAGGTCAATCATGGGACAACCGGCTGCCAAACAGGGCGACAAGGTCGTAGCAACCGATACGCACATCGTTATGGTACCGTCGCCGTCGCCGGTACCCACGCCTTTGCCGCACCCGTTCATGGGAATACTCAACGGCGGCCTCAGCAGCGACGTGAAGATCATGGGCATGCCGGCGGCCACCGTCGACAGCACGGCCGACAACACGCCGCCTCACATTCCGACCCCGCCGGGAACCGCGTTTCAGAAGCCGCCGTCGAACAAGGCTACGATCAAGGTCGGGAGTCCGACGGTGAAGATCAACGGAAAAATGGCCGCGCGCAACGGCGACACCGCAATGACCTGCAACGACCCTGCGGACTTGCCCTCGGGTCAGGTGATCGCCGTCGGCACGGTATTCATAGGTTGAAGGGAGGCCCCTCGTGCCAAAGCCTTTCTTGGGAGTCGGCGTCTCGTTTCCCCTCGAAGCGGAAAACCATTCGCTGAAGCCGGCCGAGTACGAAGAGAGCGTGCGCCAGTCGATCTGGATCATCCTGGGCACCGCCAAGGGCGAGCGAGTCATGAACCCGACGTTCGGCAGTGGAATCTACGACCTGGTCTTCGAAAGGAACTCCGCAGATACCGCAGGCCGAGTGTCCCAGGAAGTAAGATCGGCGCTACTCCACTTCGAGCCGCGCATAGACGTCCTCGACGTGCAGGTGGGGTCGGAAGGCGAAGTGATGCTGATCAGCATCGACTATCAACTGCGAGCGACCAACAACGTCTTCAACGTCGTTTATCCATTCTATCTCGAAAGGAGTCCCCAGTAGTGCCCGAGCCGGCCCCCAAAATCGATTCTCGAACTGCCGCCGACGTGGTCCGTGATATCGAAAGGCTGATGGAGCGGCCCGATTGCGCCCCGGATCTCATAGATCCGGCCACGCACCACGCCAGGGGCATCGCGGCAGCCCTCATAGGCATCTTCGGGCGGTTCGCTGAGCTGATCATCGAACGGCTCAATCGGGTCCCTGAGAAGAACTTTCTGGCTTACCTCGATCTGCTGGGGAACTCACTACTGCCGCCTCAGCCGGCGCGCGTGCCGCTCACGTTCTCACTGGCCGCCGGCAGCGTCGCGGACGGCGTTGTCCTGGCGGGCACGCAAGTCGCGGCCGTCCAGATGGAGGGCGAGAAGGAAGCGGCCGTCTTTGAAACGGAACGGGAGTTGGTGGTGACGGCGGCTCGGCTGGCCAGAGTCTTCACGCGCGTTCCGGACGAGGACCAATACGCCGACCTGAGCCGTCTCATCGATCCGGAATCGCCCGTCGGCGCCGCGGTGTTTCACGGGGATCGCCCCATCGACCACATATTCTATATCGGACACGACTCGTTGTTCGGTCTGCCGGGCTTGGCCCAGTTGAAAGTAGTATTCGAGATCTCCGGCGAGCAACCCACGCCCCTCGAGGTTCGGTGGGAGACTTGGGACGGCAGCGCCTGGAATGCGCAGACCCCGGCAAGCGACACGACGCGGGCGGCCCCGCCTAGCGAGTTACCAGCGGGAGAGCGTCCTGCAATCGACGAAGTGAGGGTGAAAGCCCCAGGGTCCTTCGCTGTTAGCGGCGAGGTCGTCTTCGGTCCATTGCTGCCGCTCATACGGAACACCGTCGGAGAGACGGAGAGCAGGTGGCTGCGTTGCCGCTCGCGGTCCCCAATAACTCGCGCCACGAAGAAGCCCTTCTTCAAGTCGATCAAGCTTACCGCGAAGGCAGTCCGAAACGCGATGCCGATCGTCAGCGCTTTCGCCAACAGTGCACCGGCCGACGTGACGAAGGATTTTTTCCCGTTCGGCGAGCGGCCTATACCTGGAGACACTTTCTACATCGCCGCAGGCGAAGCGTTCTCCGAAGCCGACACCGTGGTGACGCTGCACGTTACGGTAGCCAACTCGCCACTCACCGACGGCTCGCCAAAACTCAGGTGGGAGTATTGGGATGGCCGCCGCTGGTTCCAACTCAACCCTGAGCCGCCCACCCCGGAGACCGCCTTCAAGGACAGCACCGCCGCCTTCACGACGAAGGGCGACAACGCGGTGACCTTCAAGTTGCCCGCGCCCGCCCGGACCGCAAGCGTCAACGGAGTTGAAGGCTTCTGGATTCGCGTGCGCCTGGTGTCGGGCAACTACGGCAAACCGGCTCGGTACGAACCGCTGACGGACGCGGCCGGCAAGGAGATAGTAGTCAATGGGAACGTTCAGTATAAACTGACGCCGGAGACTTATGCGCCGCCCTCGATCAGCTCGATCACGGTCGATTATACGTTGATCAAAGAGAAAGTTGGGCCGGAGACTGTACTGGCATACAACGATTTCGCGTACAAGAATCTCAACGATTTTGCCGAAGGAACCTTCGCGCCCTTCCTGCCCACAAGCGACCTGAAGCCGGCTCTCTATCTCGGATTCACCCTGCCACGTGAGGTGAAAGCCTTCCCCAATAAGAAGCTCAGCATCTTCTGCGGCGTCGACGCGATCAGGTTCGGAGAGAAGCCGGCGGCTACGGCAGCGGGGGCGGATGAAAAGCCGAGGGTTTCGTGGGACTACTCGAGTCCCTCCAAGCCCTCCGGATGGTCTGTTCTGCGCGTCCGCGACGAGTCCGAAGCCATTACACGGCAGGGCCTGGTCGAATTTCTCGCGCCGTCCGACTTCGCGCTGCGCGCCGAGTTCGGCATCGAAGGCTACTGGGTGCGCGCTGTCTGGGACACCGGGCAGTACTCCTTCGACCCTCGCCTTCATAGCTTGTTGCCCAACACGGCGATGGCCGCACATGCTGTTACAGTGCTTGACGAGATCATAGGATCGAGCAACCAGAGCGGGGGTCAGTCGTTCCGCACGACTCGCTCTCCCATTCTCGAGGGCCAGGAGATCGAGGTCCGCGAGCGTGAGATGCCTCCGGCTAGCGAACAGGAAAAGATCAAAACTCAGGAGGGCGAGGATGCAATCTCTATCAAGAGCGACGAGTCGGGCCGCCCACAAGAGATATGGGTCCGCTGGAGCCAGGTAGCTGATTTTTATGGCTCCGATGCGCGCAACCGCCATTACGTGATTGACCACCTGACGGGTGAGATTCGTTTCGGCGATGGGCTGAGCGGAATGATCCCGCCTGTCGGGAGCGGAAACATTCGACTGGCGAGCTATAGAACCGGAGGAGGCGCTGCGGGGAACAAGCCTGCCGGCGCGATCACTCAGCTTAAGACCACGGTGCCTTATGTTGAGAAGGTGAATAACTACGTCGCTGCAATGGGCGGCGCGGATGCTGAGGCGCTGGAGTCATTGATTGAGCGCGCGCCTCGCACGATACGCCATCGGGATCGCGCAGTTACAGTAGAAGATTTCGAAGACCTGGCGATGCTGGCCTCACCCGAGGTGGCGCGCGCGCGCGCAGTGCCGCTTTACAACCTGGCGATTGACCCCCCGGGCACGCGCATAATACCCGGCACTGTCAGCCTCATCATAGTGCCACGCCTAACAGACGCCAGGCCGACTCCGGGACTGGAGTTGATTAAGCGGGTCAGAGAATTCATTGAGGCCAGGCAGACTCCTGTCGCGGACCTGATCGTCGTAGGTCCTCAGTACATGCGGGTCCAGGTCGAAGTGGAGATAGGCCTGGCTTCGTTGGAGGGCGCGAGCTCGGTAGAGTTGGCCGTCGCTCAAGCGCTCGCTCGTTTCCTGCACCCGTTGACCGGAGGCCTGGACGGCAAGGGATGGGATTTTGGCCGCAAGCCGCACAAGTCGGATGTGTACGCCCTGATCGAAGGTATCCCGGGTGTGGACCACGTGCGCGCTCTCAACGTGATCGAGACCAGGGAGAGTAAAGGCGCGGAGAGTGAAGGCGCGGTAGACCGCTTTCTTGTCTATTCGGGCGCACACAAGATCGAACTGAAATTCACAGAGGCGTGACGTGATCTAACAAGCGAGGAAGCAGGAGAAGGATTGAAATCACAATGCCGATAAATCTGCCGAATCTCGATGATCGAAGATACGCCGACCTGATCCAAGAGGCGCGCGCGATGATTGTAGGCTACGCGCCGGAGTGGACGAATCACAATCCTTCGGACCCAGGAATCACGTTGCTGGAGCTGTTCGCTTATCTGACGGAGATGTTGCTCTATCGGCTGAATCGCGTGACCGACGCCAACAGGCTTGCTTTCTTGAAGCTGCTTAACCAACCGGGATGGAAGCCTTCTGAGGGAAAATCTCTCGACGAAGAGATAAGAGACACTGCGTTGAGGCTGCGCGAGCCGTATCGCCCCGTGACCCGCCAGGATTTTGAAAGTCTGGTGCTCTCCGGCTTCTCAAACCGGGTAGCGCGCGCTCGCTGCGTGCCGCGCCGCAATCTCGAATCCACGGATGCAGCTACGCGCGATTCGCCGAGACCTGGCCACATCAGTGTAATCATTGTCCCGCCGTTGAGCGGCCAAAAGAACAAGCCCCAACCCAGTAGCCAACTGATTCAAGATGTTATTGACTACCTGGAGCCTCGGCGGCTCGTCACAACGCGAATACACGTGGTTGGGCCGGTCTATTTCACGATTGGCGTGCGGCTCACAGTTGTACCGTTGGCCGACACTCTTGAACTAGATGACAGTGCCGTCCGCGCTCCGATAGAGAATGCGCTACGGCGCTTTTTTGACCCTCTAGTCGGCGGCCCGGAAGGAACTGGATGGCCGTTTGGCCGCAACGTGTACATTTCAGAAATTTACGAATTGCTCGACGTGCAACCCGGAGTTGATTACGTAAAAAGAACCGTTGATCCCCAGGACGCGAACAAAGAGCTTGATGAGTTGACCGTTGCCGTTGGCTCTAGCGACCGTCTGAAGTTCAATTCTCAGAATCAGCTTATGGCTGTCGAGATTAAAGCGGATGAATTGGTTGACGCTCAGGTTGACATTACGATTGTACGGCCAAACTGAACGTAGGACCCAGGGAGGAAACATAGAGGACTATGACAACCAGCGTTGCAAAACCTCCGAGCAGTTTGTTGCAGTACTTGCCGGCCATCTATCATGAAGATTCTCTCCTCGGACAATTGCTCTCTATTTTCGAGAAGATTCTACTTGGCCGCGAAGACATAGATCTCTGCTATAAAAACGGCGTTCTAGTCACCAGCAAAGATGATCCGGACGTTTGTTACAAGGGATTGGAAGAGACAATCTCTGGGCTGGCCGACCTTTTCGACCCGAACCAAACTCCGAAAGAGTTCTTAGAATGGCTGTCGGGCTGGGTTGCACTCACCCTGCGCGCCGACCTGGACGAGTTGCGTCAGCGAGATTTCATTGCCAGAGCCGTATGGCTTTATCGCTTGCGTGGCACAAAACAAGGGCTCGAGCAGAGCATAGCGATCTACACGCGGCTGGGAGTCACCATTGACGAGGCTGATGCGCCTTTCCAGATCGGTGTTCACTCCAAGGTTGGTGTAGACACCATACTCGATGGCGGAACACCGCACTTCTTTCGGGTCTTCTTCCGGCTGCCTACGGCCGATCCGGATAAGATGAGAACGCAGAAGGAGGTGGTCCGTGCCATCGTCGAGATGGAGAAGCCAGCTCATACCTATGGCTACGTCATGGACCCGATAACACCGAGTCTGCAGATCGCCGTGAATTCGACAATCGGCGCCGATACCCTGCTGGGTACGCCGCCAATTTAGTCTATCGAATGAGAAGGAGAATGCTATGGCTGATCCTATCAAACGCTTGAAGTATTTCGACCATCAGTTCCTGCGCGAACAAGATTTCACCGATGAGCAGCGATACCATTTGGATATGCGGCGGCTCCACAGTAGATTGCTGCACACCTGGGGCATCGCTGAGGGGCTGAAGGTAGTATTCGATGCAGGATCTTCGGCGGTGACTGTGAGACAGGGAACGGCCATCGATGGTCTGGGCCAGGAGATCGTTCTGACTGGTGATATAAAGAGAGAGCTATCCGGGCTGCCTCCCAATGCGGCTGTGTTCGTGACCATCGCTTACCACGACGAGCCGACGGACCCGAAGAGTGAGACGGGGACGACAGGATTCAGCCGAGTAAAGGAAGAGCCACTGATTCAGGCTCTGACAAGTCCACCAGCCGATCCCAGCTTGCAGCTTATTATGGGCAAGGTCATACGCACGGGGACTACGGTCACAAGCGTCGACGAGTCTGATCGCCGCGCGGCAGGGGCAGTGGCCGGCGATTTGGAGGTTAACACCGTCACGCTCAAGCGGGATGGCGTCGATCCAAGCCGATGGCCGAAACTCAGTTGTAGTCAAGCAAATCAGGCTGCTCTGTCTGTAAGCAGTCTGAGGTTTGATGCCCAGACGGAGATCCTTTTTCAGGACGGCGGGCAGATCAGATCGATTGACAACAGCCATAGGCTCGTCTTCAACAGAGCGAATAACCTATTAGAGCTGCACGAATTCGGAGACATACGATTCCTGACTGGAGGGGCGTCTCCTGTGGAGAAGATGAGGATAACTGCCACCGGCAGAATCGGCATTGGGAGGCCCGATCCACAAGCCCCGCTCCACATCCACGGCCTTGGCGACCAATGGCTGCAGCTCTCGAGCGCCAACGGGCAATCCGCCACGCGCCTGATGTCCGTGATAAGCAACAACCAGATCGAATCGCAGTTGCAGTTCAACGGTCTCTTGCACTTCGTGGCCCCGCTGACTGGGAATGCTAGAATGACCATCCTGGAGGGAGGTAACGTCGGCATCGGGACGCCGGGCCCAGAGAGTAAGCTACATGTGAAAGTCCCTAGTTCTTCTAGCCCCATTGGCGCCATGACCGTTGATGTTGACTCGTTTGGAACGGGCCCCAATTCCCAGGCCAGTTACTTCTTCAGAGTCCGTGACATCGGAGCTGGGCCAACCACACCGTTCTACATTCGAGGCGATGGTAACGTCGGCATCGGGACGACTAATC
>JBGPFL010000017.1:0-16964 GCA_041483295.1 Blastocatellia bacterium
CCGTATTGGGACCCCGAGTACTTTGGCGACACGATCCTGGTCAACGGCAAGGTGTGGCCGAACTTTAAGGTAGAACGCCGCCAGTACCGGTTTCGCATCGTCAATGGCTCCAATGCACGGTTCTACAACTTGACGCTGTCGAACGGCCAGTCCTTCATACAGATCGGAGCCGACGGTAGCTACTTGCCGGCGCCCGCGACGCTGACGGAAGCGCTGATATCGCCCTGCGAGCGAGCGGACATCCTGATCGACTTCTCAAACTTGGCGCCCGGAACGAAAATCATCCTGCAGAACACCGCCAATCAGCCCTTCCCAGGCGGCGATCCGATCGATCCGAATACGACGGGTGTCGTCATGCAATTCGAGGTGCTGAACACGCAGGCCGTGCATCCGCATGCCTTGCCCGCCACCTTGATCACCATTCCGACGCTCGTTGAGACCGAGGGTATCGGGAATCCGAAACTCTTCACTCTGAACGAGCAGGAGAGCGACGTCGGCGAGCCCGTAGCGGTTCTCATCGACGGACAGCATTTCGATGCGGATATCACTGAGATCCCCAGGGTCGGCACCACGGAGGCGTGGTACTTCCAGAACCTCTCGGAAGATGCCCATCCCATACACATTCACCTGGTCGAATTTCAGTTGGAGGATCGACAGGATATCGAGCGCGATCGCTTCAAGGCGTATTGGGAAAGCCTGAATGGCTCGACGCTTCCGCTCAATCACCCAACGATACGAGCCAACGTCGAAACTCCGGTATTCGATCCGGTTACGGGTACAGTACATGACTTCCTGGCCGGTCCATCGATACCGCCCTCGCCTCGGGAGAGCGGGTGGAAGGACGTCTTCGTCGCCCCGCCCTTCCAGGTCACTCGAATACTGATCCGCATCGCGCCGCAGTCCACGAAAGAATCGGACCTGTTTCCCGGTAAGAATGCGTTTCCGTTTGACCCGACCGCGGGGCCGGGTTACGTATGGCACTGCCATATTCTTGATCACGAGGACAACGACATGATGCGCCCGATGAAGATTACGAATTCGGCGTCGGTAGCAAGTGTCCCCAAGGCACTCACAAACCGCAAACTGCACCACTCAGGAGGAGGGCGGCGCTAAGTCTGCGCGATTAGGTCAGCGGTCTGTTGATTAAGGAAGGAGCTGAGGTGCTGTCAGCACTTCAGCTCCTTACTTTCTATGCCCTGTCTTTCTTATCTCGATACCAGGTCTGCAACGAAGACCCTTTTGAATTGTTGGCTGTTCCCTTCTCCGCAGTCGGCGCGATCTGGCTGCTCTACTTTCTCGGGTACAACATGAACATCGGCACCTGGGTCGGGTTGATAGCCCTGATGGGGGTGGACGCGGAGACTGGTGTCTTCATGCTCCTGTATCTCGACCCCGCTTTCGAAGAGCGAAAGAGACTGGGCCTCATGCGAAATCAGGCCGATCTTCGGGAAGCGATTGCTCATGGAGCCGCGAACAGGATAAGTCCGAAGTTCATGACCGTCACCTGCCATTTGCGATTCTCAGACTGAGCGCCCACGGGATCACTTGCGTCGGGGGCAGACATCGCTTCTGCTCCGTAGCGGTGAGGCCGCGAGGCAAGATTTGAGAGAATCCTCACCAATCGCCCCTTGTTTCGATCCTGTAACCAATGAACCGATCACCTTCGCCAAAGTAAAACAAGATACGCATGTTGTAGACCTGAAATTGACGGTCACTGCGTCCGACTTTAGGTATTCCCGCTACTAGATAGCCGGTCACCTCGTGTTGCCTTCCTTCAAGCCCATCAGTGCCACCAGGTTTGCCGACATTGTAGCCGTAATTAATAACCTTAAGGGAGTCTAACTTGACGGATTCAACAAAGGCAATCACCTGAGATTTCGACGCACCAATGGGTAGTTCTTTCTTAATCAACTCATCAATCTGCTTGTCGGTCACTTTCATCTCTTGCTGGCCACAAGAACTCATAACGAGCACGAGAGTGATCGCAGCTCCCACGAAGAAAGAATGAAAAATCGCGGGCCTGACCCCAGCCGAGTCTGATCCGACGCATCTTGATGTTCTCAATTACTGCTCACTCCAGCGTCTATTGAATTCGGTTAGCGCTTCCCTAAGCTCTCTCCTATGCTCTTCGTTCTTTTCCATCTCAATGGCACGCTCAATCCCTTGCTTTGCTTCCTTCCCGCCGATCAATGCCAGGACTAAGGCCGCTCTTCCTTTGACTGAAGGTTGATCACCCGATAAGGCCTCCAAAAGGCCGGATAACGCAGGTTTTCCAATCCTCCCAAGCGTCGCTGCTGCCTGGTCACGGATTTCCTCGTCATCACCAGCCAGAGCCCGGATGAGGGCTGGCACGGCTGGCTCCCCGATATTATCTAAAGCTCCATTCACAGGCTTCATATGGATCGAGGACATAATTCCATTTTCACCTGTATGATCTAGATTTCTTACCAGTACGTCTATCGCTTCGGTAGCTCTCAGGTATCCCAGCAGGTCAACTGCCAACATCCAACGACGAGCGATCGGCCACTCTCGCATGGCCTCAGGGTCCTCAACTACCTTGATGAGCGCTTCGATCACCTGAGCTCGCCCTTCGGGAGACTGTTCAGCTATTTGGGTTAGTTTAAGCTCGACTCTCTGTCCCGCTTCTGGATTTGGAGTCTTGACGGTGTTGTCGGTCTCGATCGGATAAAGCTGTCTCAACAGAACGGCTATCTCCGACGCATGATCCCGCCCGACATCCGGGGAGCGCTGACTTGTCGGTATTTGAAACAAGACGGACATTAGTACCAGCAGTGGTACGACCATATTCATTTGTGCATCTTCCCATACCTGAGCCATCAAACCTAATGGCTCAGTGAATTGTAAATCCAACGGTTGGCGATCAACACCCCGCATCCTCGTTTTGATCGTCCCACTCACCACGCCGCTTTTTTCTGCGGGAGGTTTCGGGCATACTCTGCCGGAGGAAGAATCGGACCATGAATAGGTTTCATCGATGGTATTGTCGATCCGGCTTCTGGAAGTCAACGCTCACAACGCAAGTGATCCCGTGGGCGCTCAAGGGCGTGGACTTGGGCAATGACCTTCTCGAGGTCGGACCCGGCCCCGGGTTAACCACCGACATCCTTCGGCAAAGGCTGTCTAATATCACCTCGATTGAGATCGACCCGCGCCTGGCCGCTTCCCTGCAGGAGCGAATGCAGAATACCAACGTGAAGGTGATTCATGGAGACGCAACAGCAATGCCCTTCCCTTCTGACTCGTTTTCAGCGGCCGTGTCATTCACAATGCTTCACCACGTCCCCTCTGCCGCTTTGCAGAACAGGCTGCTCGCAGAGGTCTTCCGGGTGCTGAAACCCGGCGGCACGTTTGCCGGAACCGATAGCACGTGGAGCCGAGCATTTGCGTTGATACACCTGTGGGACACGATGATGGTCGTGGACCCTGATGGCTTCGGAACACGTTTGGAAGCGGCTGGATTTACCGACGTGTCGATCCGCGTAGCCAGGGGAGCGTTTAAGTTTCGCGCGCGCCGCCCATGACGAGATTGCTCATTGCGAACGATTTGACAGGCACAACCTACAAAGCAGATGTGATCGTGATCGGGGGCGGGCTTGCCGGAATCGCCGCCGCCCTCGAACTGCTCGATCACAACAAGAGCGTCGCGATCATCGAGCGAAACAGCGAAGAAGATTTCGGCGGACTCGCGCGAGTCTCGTTCGGCGGCGTATTCATCGTAGGCTCGCCCGAGCAAAAGCGGGCAGGCATAAACGATAGCGTCGACCTCGCCCTTCGCGACTGGATCAGCTATGGCGAGTTGACAGAGCAAGACGTCTGGCCGCGCCGCTGGGCGGAGGCCTATATCGCCGCGTCGCGCGATGACGTGCGCGGCTGGCTCAAGACCCGCAATGTGACCTTCTTCCCCGTAGTGAACTGGGTCGAGCGAGGTTTGCACCAGCCAGGCAATTCCGTGCCGCGCTTCCACATGGTTTGGGGGACCGGGCAGGGTCTCGTCCTCGGATTGTTGAAACATCTCGCGGGTCACCCTCATAGGGAGAAGCTTCGGCCGCACTTCAAGCACCGGGTGACCGATCTGATTCAGACCGCGGGACGCATCACGGGCTGCGTCGGAGTGAGAGAGGACACCGGCGACGAGTTCACCGCGACGGGTGAGTCCGTGGTGATCGCCGCGGGCGGAATCGCGGGCAACCTCGATCTGGTCCGCAAACATTGGTACAGACCCTGGGGTGATCCTCCCGACTACCTCTTGAATGGCTCGCATCCGGCTGCCGACGGGCATCTCCACGAAGTGACCGCGAAACTCGGCGGCAACATAACTCATCTCGACAAGATGTGGCACTACGCTGCCGGGGTCCATCACTGGAAGCCGCAGCACGCCAGCCACGGGATTTCCCTTGTGCCGCCCAAGTCCGCGCTCTGGGTCAACTATGAAGGCCGCCGTATGGGACCGCCGGCACTGGTTACCGCTTTCGATACACGCTACCTGGTCGAGACGATATGCAGTCAAAAGAAGAAATACTCGTGGCAGATCTTGAACTGGAAGATAGCCAGGAAAGAGTTTGCGGTTTCCGGCTCCGCGTTCAACCACTCGATTCGCGACAAGAAACGTTTGAAGTTCCTGCTCACTCTTCTGATGGGCAACCCGAAACTCGTTCAGGAGTTCATCGACAATTGTCCGGACTTCGTCACAGCCGGCTCAATTCCGGAGCTTGTCCAGAAGATGAATACGCTGACGGGTACCTATGACGTCGACGCCAAGCTCCTCGATCGAGAGATTCAGCTCTACGACGATCAGATTGCGCGGGGGCCTGCCTTTCACAATGACGATCAGTTGCGCCGCATCGCGCATGCGCGCCAGTACCGAGGCGATCGGATCCGGACCTGCAAGTTCGCAAGGATCGACGATCCGAAGGCAAGGCCGCTCATTGCGATTCGAGAGTTCATCCTGACGCGCAAGAGCCTCGGCGGAATCCAGACGGATTTAGACTCCCGCGTGCTTGATGTGGATGGTCAAGCGGTGCCCGGGCTTTATGCGGTAGGAGAAGCGGCAGGATTTGGCGGGGGCGGCATTCATGGACTGCGCTCGCTCGAAGGAACTTTTCTCGGCGCCTGCATATTCGGCGGCCGGCGGGCGGCCCAGGCAATCGCGAAGAAGTAATTGCAGGCATCGAAGCTCAGAGGATGCTGAAGAAACCGGATCGCCACAAACACACTAAGACACAAAGGGGCACAAAGCTAATGAGCGCACCAACGTACACCCTCGGTGCTCCTTCGTGCCTTCGTGTCTTCGTGGCGGTCCTTCATCCTGCAAGGGAAACCACATGAAGAAGACAGGCGCGTGGCTCGCGGTCTACGCTCTGGAGCAGATCGGCGTTAAGTACACGTTCGGCATTCCCGGCGTGCACAACACTGAGCTTTACGACGAGCTCAACAAGTCGGCGCAGATCACGCCGGTGCTGGTCACTCACGAAGGCAGCGGAGCATTCATGGCGGAAGCAATCAGCCGGACTAGCGACACCATCGGCTGCCTGGCAATCGTTCCCGCAGCCGGCATGACTCAGGCCATGAGCGGCATCGGCGAAGCCTATCTCGATGGCATTCCTCTCATTGTCATTTCAGGTGGAATTCGACGCGACTCGGGAATGCACTACCAACTGCACGACGTGGATCAACAACGCATTCTCGATGGTATTACCAAGGCGAAATTCCTCGTGGACAAACACGAGGATGTCATCCCTACAATCTACCGAGCCTGCGAGATCGCGACCTCCGGCGAACCTGGCCCGGTGTTTGTCGAACTCTCCGGCAACGTCCAGCTCTTTCCAGGTGAGGTGAAGGACTTGCCGAAGTATCAGCCGAGCTGGCGCCCACCCATTGTCGATCCGGACAAGATCAGAGCGGCAGTCGATCTCATAAAGTCCGCAAAGAGGCCGGGCCTCTATCTCGGCTGGGGCGCACGCGATGCCACGCCTCATACGATTGAGCTGGCAGAGTTGCTCGGGGCTCCGGTCGCGACCACGCTACAAGGGCTGAGCGTCTTCCCCGCTAACCATCCCCTGCACACCGGTATGGGGTTTGGGGCTTCGGCTGTGCCGGCGGCTCGCAACGCGTTTGAGCACTGTGACTGCTTGATCGCGGTTGGAGTGAGGTTCGCGGAACTGGCGACCGGGAGCTTTGGAATGGCGATCCCGGAGAACCTCGTCCACATCGACATAAATCCCGCCGTCTTCGACAAGAACTACCCGGCGAAGGTCGCCATTGAAGCCGATGCCGTCGACGCAACCCGCGCGCTTGCGGCCGGGATCAAACAGGATGCGGCTGGTCCTCGCGAATGCGCAGCTCTCAAACAGGCCATCAAGGCAGATAAGGAATCTTTTTTTCGCTCGTGGACTGAGAAGCCGAACCAAACGCGAGTCAGTCCGGGCATCTTCTTCCGCGAGCTTCGCAAGCGGCTGGCCGACGACGCCTACCTCGTAGTCGATGACGGGAACCACACTTTTCTCGCGGCCGAGCAGTTCCCTGTCTATCAATCCCGGCACTTCATTTCGCCGACTGATTTCAATTGCATGGGTTACTGCGTGCCGGCTACGATCGGCGTCAAGCTGACCCATCCTGACAAGCAGGTAGTCGGAATCGTCGGCGACGGAGCATTCCTGATGACGGCGCTCGAGATCATCACCGCGACCAGGCTCGGCCTGGGAGCGCTCTTCTGCGTGTTTAATGATGGCGAGCTCGCACAGATTTCACAGCTTCAGGAGATTCCGCTCAACCGTAAGACTTGCACCGTGCTTGGGGAGTTAAAGGTCGAGGGAATCGCGACCGCGACCGGAGCGGCGTATCTGTGCCTCGAGAACGACGAGCAGGTGGGCAAGGTCTTGGAAGAGGCTTTGAAGATTTCAGACCGGGGGCGACCGGTCATTGTCGACGTGAAGATCGACTACAGCCGCAAGACGGAATTCACCAAAGGCATCGTGAAAGTGAACCTCAGGCGGTTCCCGCTGAATCAGAAGCTGCGGTTCATAGGCCGCGCGATGAAGCGTCACATACTGGGTTAGCGTCGTGTGCTCTCCAACATTCCGAGAGCACGCTTTTGCCTTAACTGGATCAAGCGGAATCAAGAAACCTGCTTCTGATTTCCGGCGATGGAAGTGGACACGATTCGAACTTGCCGAAAAAACGATAGCGATATCGCGCGAAGAGATTGTAGAAAACATCTCTTACGGGCCGCGGAATAACGTACGCGATCAGGAAGAGCTTCCACGCTCCGCCAAGATAGGCCGCGACACGCAGCCCTCCAGTCGAATGGGTCGAAACCCTCTCATTCCCGTTCACCTTTTCAACGAGAACAAGCGAATCGACGTTTTGCAGTTCAGGGTGGCGTGAGATGACCGACTTACCATACTCGCTCTGCAGCGCGGCGAATCGCATTTCTCGGCGGCGGTCGTGACGGATGATGGTCTGCACGCTTCTGTTGCAGAAACCGCAGACCCCGTCGTAAAGCAAGACCGTCTGAACTTCAGTCATCTTCTTGATTCAGATTCTGCGCCACTATCACTGTCCTCCTCAACCCGGCAAAGGGAATCGGGAATTTCGACGAATTGCGAATTTGCCGGGTCTATTTTCGAGGCTCAGGTTTTTCAGTTATCACTGGCCTCGATAATAGATACCGCTTTACAATTTCCGCGGCGACCAGCCCGGCCAGCAGCCCGGGTAAATACGCAACGACTGTCAGGCTTTCCGTGTCTTTGGGCCACCCCCACAATTCAGCGGTGACGAAAGCCGTGAGCATTATTGCGCTGCCTACCACGATCTCCGCACCAATCCACGCCGTACTGGCAGCCACGCTCCACGCCAGAGCGCTCCTGTGACGCTCGCGAGCCAACCTTGTCATGCGCCTGGGCAGAAAGTAGAACAAGAACGCCAACTCGAGCATGATGGAACATCCTCGTTGCAAACCATATTTGAGGGTGAGGCTCTTTGGGGCGTACCACTCGGTGGCCTCTTGATCAACAAGAGAGCAATTCATTAAACGTGAAGTGGCCCAACTGGCCCAATCCTACGACGTTCACCCAGGGATAATCAAGAGTAATGACAAGCCGCATTCACTGGAGATTATCCTGGCCAAAAGTCAATGAAGACTTAAAGGCATCTCGGGCGTCAAAACGAGGGGCAGAATGGGTTATGTAAAGCTTACGCGGGGTCAGAAATCAGAGGAGATCAGCCAACGCGTGGCGGGAGGCCACCCAAAGCGCGGACAAGTCTCACCCATGAGACTGCGCAACGATCTGCGTTAACGGTTTCGCTGAGTGACCGTCAGCCTGCTCACAATCTGCTTCAATTCTCCGGTGTGCGCGTCCCAGAAGATCAAGCCGTTGCTTCCGCTGCCGCTCGCCAGAAGCCCTCCAGTGGGTGAAAAGGATACCGAATACACCGCAATCTCATGGCCTTTTAACGATCGCTGCAACTTGCCGGTTTCGGCATCCCAGATGTTGATGGTCTTGTCGTCGCTTCCGCTCGCAAGGATCTTTCCGGAAGGCGCGAAGGCGACTGAATTCACCGGCCCGCGGTGTTTCGCAAGCGACAACTTCAGTTCGCCGGTTTCGACGTTCCAGAGTCTGACCGTCGCATCACCGCTCGCGCTTGCCAGAGTTGTCCCGTCCGGCGAAAAGGCAACCGATCGGATTGGAGCGGTATGACCGCGCAAGACCCGTCGTAATTCAGCCGTGTTCGCGTCCCACAGGCTCACCGTTTCATCACCCGCGCTTGCAAGCGTGCGGCCGTCAGGTGAGAACGCAACCGACTTAACGGGAGCTTCGATCTCGTTGATCTCGAACTTTACCTCTCCCGTGCGCACGTTCCACAGCAGTATGGTCTCGTCATCGCTCGCGCTCGCGAGGGTTGCTCCGTCCGGCGAGAAAACAACGCAGTTAACTTGAGCAATGTGGCCGGTCAGCGTTTGCTCGAGCTCGCCCGTTTTCGCATCCCACAGCTTGACCGCTTTGTCACTACTCCCGCTTGCGAGGGTGTTTCCATCGGGCGAGATCGCAACCGACAGGACCGCGCCCGCGTGCCCTGTCAGTCTTTGCTTCGTCGAGGCCGCCAGCGCATCCCACAGTTTGATCGTCTTATCGTTGCCCGCGCTCGCCATGGTCTTTCCGTCCGGCGAGAAGGCTATTGTTAGAATTCCCTCCACAGATACAAGAAACTTATCAGCCGCCATCGTGACTTCTTCGTTGCCTCCGACCAGTCTTTGCTTTATTTCACCTGTTCGCGTATCGGAGAGCGTTACGATGTTGTCCTGGCGTCCCGCCGCCATGATCCGGCTGTCAGGCGAGAACGCAACAACCTGAGGGAGCCATTCGGGATTTTCTATTCGCCGCAATGCGCCTGTCTGCACATTGATCATGTTGAGCGAGTTGGCTCCGGTCCAGACTAAGAGAGCGCTGCCATCTGGAGAGAAAGCCAGTGATCTCGCGCCCCTCATATCGCCGTTGAGAACCGACCGTCGCTTTCCTTTCTGCACATCCCAGAGTTCTATCTTGGATGCCAGCAGAGACATTCGCATGTGTACGCGCCCCGTCCTGGGCATATTGAAATCATTAAGGGCTATGGCGAGCGTGCGACTGTCAGGCGAGAATACGAAGGCATTAATGGCCTCTCTTGCATTGCCTTCCGCTTCCAGCTTCAGCGTACGTTTTGTCTTTCCGGTTTGAGCATCCAGCAGCTTTATTTCGGAGCCGAACTCTTGCTTTCTGACTGCCAGGGTCTTTCCATCCGGCGAAAAAGCGATCGAGCCTACAGCGGCACGATACCACTGCACAGACCGTATCTCTTTTCTCTTCTCGATATCCCAAAACTTCACCTCTCCATACGACTGGCGGACTCTTCCGATCAGACGGACGTTGCCAGCCTGACCTTCATCGGGAACAGACAGGGACACGAACGAGCTCTGGCCGCTGGTGACCAGCGTTCCGTCTGGCGCGAACGCAACCGCCGAGACTATGTCATCGTGTGCTTTCAGCGAATATTTCAACTCGCCTGTGCGCGCATCCCAGACCTTGATCACGCCTGCGGTGAGGCGATTCGGTTTGACTTCAAGTTTGGTTTGGTATGCCTCCCGGCAGGCAGTCACGACCACGTCGCCATCCCGCGAGAATGCTAACGAAGTAACCGGACCTCCATTACCGCCGAGCGTTCGTCTTAACTTGCCGGTGTCCGCGTCCCAAAGCGCGACTAAGCCTACATCTCCTTTCGCAACAGCCACCGTCTTCAAATCCGGCGAGAAAACAATCTGGGTGCCCCAGCGCCGTGCAGCGCTAAAAGGCCCCGGCTGCCCTAATTGCGAGAACGCATTTTCCGGCACGACCGACGTAACAAGAACAGCCAGCAGCGGGGCTCTCACAAACCAGAGAGTTGCATTCCATCGCATGGCAACACCACCTCAGAACGAAGCTGCGAAAGATTAACAACGGCCCTCGAAGAGGGACCTGAAGAACGTGCTGTGATCGCGGTCCACATCGCCGGTTCTTAGAGCCTCTCCGTTCCACCAATCTTAAAGCAGACTGCGCTTTCAAAGGAAGCTGCGGTTGCAGCGTCTTTGACGGGTGCAGTTGAAAGGGGGATTAGCTGCGAGGTTTATGCTCTTGATTGGCGTTTATTCGCGAGATTGGCGGAATGATCCGCGAATAACGCGAATCTTCGCTAAGAACCTCCGCTCGCGACAGGAAGGCCTAACAAAGACCTGATCGATGATTGACGCGAGGGCAGTCTTGTCGGCCCGCCTCATTCGCGGTCATTCGCGAGATTAGCGGATACAAGACCCGCCACTAACACGGCACAAACGTGAACACCACAACCCCGATCGCAAACCACAACACCGCGAACAGCAGCCCATAGCCAAAGAACCTCCTGAAGTCTACTCGCGCGATACCCGCTACCACTACATACCAGAACGGCGAGACCAGGTTCCCCATCTGATCGCCGATGCCCAAAGCCAGCATTCCCCGCTGGGCCGTCACTCCGACCGCAGCAGCCGCTTTCACCGTCACGAAACCCTGAATTACCCACTGGCCCCCGCTTGAAGGCACAAACACCGCTACAAATGTGCCTGCCAGAGCTACCAGCAGCGGAAATGTGTAGCGCGTGGAGATCGAGGCGAACCCCCCTGCAAACGACTCGCCAAGTGTCGTGTACTGTATGAGCCCGCCGACTCCCGCGTACAGATGATAGATCACCACCACCGACCACGACGCCGCAATCGCATCCCGCAGAGCCGCGGTGAAGTGAAAGACGTTCCGGTGAAGCAAGAAGCAGAGCAGCAGGAAGATCACGTTGAGCGAGTTGAGATCGAGGCCCAGCCCCTTCACGCCAAAGTGGTAGTACAACCAGCCGCCTAACATCACACACAGGATGAGCGCGATGGGCGAGTATCGCTCGAGCCGCTCTGAGTAAGTGAGCGCTGAGTGGTCAGTCGTAGAACGTTCGACCGGGTCGGCAAGCCTGTGAGCCTCCGGGAAATCGGACACGGGCCTCGGGTTCTTCGGCATCAAGAGGCGGCCGGCCAACATCATCGCCAGCACGAACACAACAACATGTGTTATCGACGCCGGCGACCAGATTGTAGTCCGAAGCGACATAATTCCAGTCGTGGCTTCAAGAAAGTGCCCCGGCGTCGCCATCAGAAGCGGGCCGCTGGCCGAGAAGCCGTATTGCCAGACCGAGTTCGCAGCCAGCACCACGCTCAGCACGAATAGAAAGTCAACATCGATCTTCTTGCTCTCAGCCTCGCGGCAGAAGTGAACCGCGATCAGCGGCCCAAGCGCGATCCCCAACCCCCAATACAAGTACGACAGCCCCGCCGACAGCAGGACCGCCAGCACGATCACCTGCGTCGGCGTCTTTGGCAGGCGCGACAGGGCGAGCACGCTCTTCCTGAACAACGGCGTGGCGCCGATGACCGAGCTGAGAACGATAATCAGAGTCATCTGCATCGTGAACGGCAACAGCATCCACAGCCCTCGATAGTAGGCATCGAGCGTAGCGGAGACTGTGTTGCCCGCTGCGATCGCGGCGACGGTTACGACCACGAGAAGAATGATCGAGGTAGTGATAGCGTCCGGAACCAGCCTCTCAGCGGTGCGCGTGAACCGCGTGACCCACGTGTCGACCATATTCACCTGCCTTCTTCCAGGATTCAGGGATGAAGTCCGCCATTGTAGAGGATCATGTTGAACAAGCAACAGCGGAACGGGCGGCCGTCGCTACAGGCATCGCGCGTTGAGGCAAGAAGGCCCGCAATCATCTATAATGGCCGGGCATTAAGAGATCGAGTGGAGGAAGCCATGACCGAACGCCTGAGCGACGCAGAGTTTCAAAGCAAAGCGGAGGCAGCCATCGAAGAGTTGGAGCGGGCCTTCGGCGATCTCGCGGATGACCGCGACATCGACCTTCAAGTCGAGGGCGGCGTTCTCTCCGTAACCTTCGAAGAGGGCGAGCCAGGCAAGTTCATCGTCAGTCCGAACTCTTCGGCGAAACAGGTGTGGGTCTCGGCGCGGGTGTCCAGCTTCAAGTTCGACTGGTCGGAGGCCGCGGACGGCTTCGTCCTGGCAGGCAAAGGCGACTCTCTCAGGGACGTGATGACCAGGTTGACCCGGCAACAGTTGAGCGACGACAGCGTGTCGCTCTGACAGGGACTGTGCCGCCAGGAGCGTGTCCTCGTGCCGCTAATTACAAGATGACCACTTCACGAGCTGGCAAGACTGCGGTTCCTTCGACGCTCGACAACGCTGAGGCGGCGAGCTTGCTCGAAGCGACGAGCGGCGAGGCAAGTCTAAGCGCTCGGCTCGATGCCATCTCCCGGAGCTTCCTGGGAAGGCCATACGTGGAGAACTCGCTGGTCGGCGGACCTGAAACACCGGAAGTTCTGACTATCTCTCTCGAGGCATTTGACTGCGTGACTTACATCGAGACGGTCCTTGGCCTGGCATTCTCTCGAAGCGTGACTTCAGTCATCACAACGATATGTGAAATGCGCTACGACGGCGGCGAGGTCGACTGGCGACGCCGAAATCACTTTATGATCGACTGGGCCCGCAACAACGAAATGCGCGGGATGGTTAAGAACTTGACCAAAGGCGCCCGCACAGTGGAAAAGACCCGCACGTTAGGCTCGATCAATGGGCTGCCTCTGAAGAAAGCGACGTTTCGGTGCTTTCCCAAGCAGCGTCTCCTACAAGTGTCGCCCGCCTGTGAGACGGGCGACTTGATATTGTTTGCCTCCACGAGGAAATGGCTGGATGTCTTCCATGTCGGCTTGTTGGTCAAGCATGTGAACCGTTTGCTGATGCGACATGCTACTCTCACGGCGGGATGCGTCATTGAACAGGATCTCGTGGAATTCATTCGGAACAACAGGATGTCGGGCTTTATGCTGTTGAGGCCCGTGCAGCCAGAGGTAGCGCGCACGGGACTCTGGTCTTGAACTCTGAACAACTCTGAACTGGGCGAACAAGACTCACTATGACATCATCCGTTTCTACCGTGATCTATCGGCCGAGCCTGGAACACCTTGACCTCATCCTGGAGCTCGCGTGGAATCCCCGTGTGGCGCAAATACTCCTGGTCCAAGGCGACCCATACGAGTCTCTGGTTCTACCTTCAGACCTGCCTGGTACGGTCAAGTTATTTCAAGTCAACTCGCCGCTCGGTTCGGGAATCACGCGGACTCTCGATGAAGCGATCAGTGACTACGTGCTACTGATTATGCCGGGCGAACGAGTGAAGCCGGCGCCCCGCGCTATTGAACGCCTGCTCGAGGCGGCGGAAGACACCGCGGCTGGCCTGGTCTACTCGGACTTCAAGGATGAACTAGACGGCGAACTCGCCGATCACCCGCTGATAGACTACAAGCTCGGAAGCATCCGAGATAACTTCGACTTCGGCTCGCTTATTCTGGTCTCGAAGCGAGCGGCCGATCAAGCGTTCCAAGAGCACGGGTCGACCGATGAGCGCCTCAAGTGGGCGGGATTGTACGATCTGCGATTGAAGCTCTCGATAGACTCGCCCTTACTGCGCGTTCCCGAGCCGCTGTACACTCGGGTTCCTTCTGACAGACGAGCAAGCGGGGATCGCCAGTTCGACTACGTCGATCCGCGCAACCGCGAATACCAGGTTGAGATGGAAGATGCCGCCGCCGCGCATCTCGAACGCATAGGAGCCTACCTCAACCCTGAATTCCAGCCTCGCGATAACGGCGAATGGTCCTTTCCTGTTCGCGCAAGCGTGGTGATTCCTGTGCGCAACCGCGAGGGCACAATCAAAGACGCGGTGCTCAGCGCGCTCTCACAGCAAGTACCGTTCGACTTCAATGCAATCGTGGTCGACAATCACTCGACCGATGGCACCACGGACATACTTGCAGACCTGGCCCGGCAACATCACAACCTGGTCCACCTGATACCTGAGCGTCATGATCTCGGCATCGGCGGGTGCTGGAACCAGGCGATCTACTCGGATGAGTGCGGTGAGTTTGCGGTGCAGTTGGACTCCGACGATCTCTACAACGATGAACACACGCTTCGTAAGATCATCGCAAAGTTTGAAGAAGGACCTTACGCGATGGTTATCGGCGCGTACACGATAGTCGACTTCCAGCTTCAGGAGATACCGCCCGGCTTGATCGACCACAGCGAGTGGACACGCGATAACGGCCGCAACAATGCGCTACGGATCGGCGGGCTTGGAGCGCCGAGGGCTTTCCACGTTCCGACGCTCAGGCGAATCGGCTTCCCTAATACAAGCTACGGCGAGGACTACGCCGTCGCGCTGCGCATCAGCCGCCACTACGAGATCGGCCGGCTCTATGAATCGCTCTACTTCGCTCGGCGATGGGAGGGCAACTCGGACGCCGCGCTTTCAACCACTACGGCGAATCGCTACGACGCATACAAGGACCACCTCCGCACAGTGGAGATGATGGCGCGAAGGAGGATGAATCAGAAATGAGTTGGGACGAGAGGATAATAGCGGAAGAGGAGTTGATGCCTTATCTGGCGGAACCGGGCAATCCGAGTCTTGGCGCGAGGGCCGATGCTCTCTTCGAGCAGCAGAAGAAGACCTGGCCGATGCTCGCAGAGGGCTACGCCGCGTTTGCCGCAGTCGAAACGAAGCGCATCGAGTTTGAAGACTCTTTCGTCGTCGTTCAGCACAATCCAGAACGCGTTCGAAGCACGGCCGCCGCGGTCGACAAAGCCTCGGTTGAAGCTCGAACCTGTTTCTTGTGCGACGACGCGCTTCCCATCGAAGAAAAGGGCATCGCATACGGCTACCTCACACTTGTCTGCAATCCCTTCCCCGTGCTTGACCGGCACCTGTCGATTGTCCACCGTGGTCACCTCGAGCAAAAGATCTCCGGCAACGTGGAAACGCTGCTCGCCCTCGCGGCGGCCCTCTCGCCCGATTACTTCGTCCTCTACAACGGACCTCAGTGCGGCGCCTCGGCGCCCGACCATCTTCACTTTCAAGCCTGCTCGCGCGCGCTTCTGCCGATCGAGAACACTGTTCGAGGCGGCGACCCGGAAGCCCACTGCTCGGTCTGCGAAGAGACGTCCGTCCAGGGCCTGGAGGTCTTCACTGTCACCGACGCCGGCCGCAGCGTGATCGTCTTTCGAAGCAACCACGTAGACGAACTGGCGCCGTGGGTTTACTCGGCGCTGGCGGAGTTGTCAGTCGCTCAACCCGGCGTTGAGCCGATGGTGAACCTCATATGCACGTATGACCGGCGGCAATGGACCGTGTATCTCTTTCCGCGCGCCCGTCATAGGCCCGCCTGCTTCTATGCTGAAGGCAGCGAGCGCTTGATCGTCAGCCCCGGAGCGATTGACATGGCCGGCATGATTGTAGTGCCCGAACGTGAGCACTTCGACAGAATCGGTCCCGAAGAAGTGCGAGCTATCTTTTCAGAAGTGAGCTTGAGCGAAGACGAAGTGAACGACATCACCGGCAGGCTGTGCGCTGGAATGGGCGGCGAGGAGGTTCAGTGATTGCGCCTGATACCGAGCCCATCATTCGCGTCGGTCTGATGACCGGTGCGGACTCCTCGAGGGTGGTCCTGAGAGGCCCGTTCGAAACCGCAAGAGGCGAACAGGTGCCCGAAGGCCATTACGTCATAAGCCGAGTCGGAACCGCGGTAAGAGCTGAAGGGCCCACAACCGTCGAAGCTCCCTCACTCTCTCTACGCGCCAGGGAGCACGAGTCTTGCCGGGCAACGCTGGATGATGTGGTCATCGGCAGAGACTTTCACTGGCAGCGCAAAGAGTCCCAAAGCTTTCAGGGATCCTTGACCTTCACGGCCGACTCGGATGGCATAACCATACTCAACGAGCTTCCGCTCGAGTCATACCTGGTGAGCGTGATTTCGTCTGAGATGAGTGCGTCGTGTCCGCCTGAACTCTTGCGAGCACACGCGATAGTGTCGCGCAGTTGGCTGCTCGCACAGTTGTTGGGCGACAGGCAGGCTTCGCGGCCTAAAGCGTCAGTCGATGACCACGAAATCATCCGCTGGTATGGTAGAGGGAGCCATGCCGATTTCGACGTCTGCGCAGACGATCATTGCCAGCGATACCAGGGCATCTCCAAGGCATTCTCGCGCGCCGCCTTCGACGCTATTGAGGCTACCCGGGGCATCGCGCTGATTTGGGGAGAAGAGATCTGCGACGCGCGCTATTCGAAGAGTTGCGGCGGGATGACCGAAGTATACCGGGCAGCATGGGAAGACAAAGACGTGCCTTACTTGAGTTCGGTATATGATGGTCCGGGCAGGCCGACTGAGTTCGCGATGCCGCTCACGGACCATGCGAATGCCGAAGCGTGGATCACTTCGTCGCCGCCGGCTTATTGCAATGCAGACTTTGCCGAGTCTGCCGAGTCTGCCGAGTCTGCCGAGC
>JBGPFL010000018.1:0-16467 GCA_041483295.1 Blastocatellia bacterium
AAGAATATGTGAGGCCAGACCATGTGTCAAACAGCGGAGCGAGCCTCGGGGTTCAACGTCGCTTCCATGAGGTCCGATCGGCCGACACTCACCCGCAAATCACCTCAACCTCCAGCCCTCGCCGCGCCTCAACGATACGAGCCGCTGACTGCCTGTTTACCGCGAGCTCCAGAAAGCCGGCGCTGCCGAAGTAGGCGAAGAGTTCGTCGCCCGCAGCTTCGGCATAGTGCGTAAGAACGTGCTCGGTCGAGTGCTTTCCGATGCGCACCCGGGCCCCCGATCGTACGCGCTCGTCGGGCAGTTCTTCTCTCGTGATGTTCGTGATTATATTGCCAAAGCGATCTATGTGAATAACACTGCCTCGAATCTGTCTGCCGGAAACCAAGCTTGGCATCGGGGTGTTGAACCGAACCGGATCGGCTATCTCTTCCCCAAGCATTCGCCATTCGAGCAACTTGGATAGGTAGGCCGCAGTGGGGGCAAAGATGTCCCTGCCGTGGAAGGTACCCGAGACAGGTGACCGAAAGTAGTGCTCCACGGTCAAGTGAACGATCCGATGCACCTCCTGGCGTTGATAGACGTAACTGAAGACGCCGTTGTCGGGACCGACGAACTGGTGCTCATCCGCCATAACCATAATCGGCCGCCTGGTAGATCCGACTCCCGGGTCGACAACAACCAGATGGATGGTGTTGCGAGGGAATTCACCGGAGCAGCACATCAGCGTAAACGCCGCATCGTAGATATCGTGCGGAGGAATCTGATGAGTTATGTCTACGATCTCGACGGACGGATTGATCGAGTATATGACCCCCTTGATCGCGGCGACGAAGTAGTCCGCCTCCCCAAAGTCGGTCGTGAGCGTGATGATCGGCCTCTTATCAGACATTCCGTTTCTCCGAAGCTCGCTGTAAATCAGCCAAGCATATTCTATCTCAGCCGGCGAGATTACAAAGGGCGTTTTTCGTTTCTCGTTTTCCGTTTTCGCAGGCCCGGCGTGTGTGGAGGGCTCGGAGAAAGAGTCAGGCCCGGACCCGGGCTCAGCCTTACTCGGAGGCGACGGCCAACAATAACAGGCCTCTCTCAACATCGTAGCTTAGTCGGCGCTCCGCCTCGCCGGCTTCAAACCATTCGGCTAAGTCGACTTCGTCTCCCCCGGTCGTGATAACTCCATCGACGTGTGCCATCAGGAAGTAGTGAACGACTTTGGGTCTCAGCGCGCCCTTGCGCGAACGGTATTCGTATCGAGTCGAACCCAGGTCGCGGATGATGCGGCAGGCGAGCCCGGTCTCTTCTTTGACCTCCCGCAGCGCGGTCTGTTCGATTGTCTCACCCGGTTCGGCCTTGCCCTTGGGAAACGACCAATCGTCGTACGCCGGCCTGTGTACGAGCAGCACGCGGCTCGTTCCTGCGTTGTCGGTCTCAATCACTACGCCGCCCGCCGCTACTCTCTCGTCCTCCATGAGAGCCAAGCTAACACTCCGCGCTGTCAGGATCAAATCCCTCAAGAGTATGCGGTTGACACTGCTGCCCCGAGTTTCACTCTTGATCAAACCCGACTTGGCCTGAAAGCGTCGATCTGGTCCGTGCCAAGGAACTGCACCTCGCGTACCCTCGTACCACTCTTCGGTAGTCGATCACCATACGTCGGAGTAAGATAGAGGCAAGGAGTTCACACAAATGCCAGGAAAGCTTGATGACTTGAGGCGGCGCGCCGAGCAGACAGCGCGCGATCTTGATGACAAGTACAAAATCACTTCGAAGGTCGACCAGGGAACGCAGGCAGCCGCCGATGTGCTTCGCAAAGGTATCGACGCAGCGTCTTCCGGGATCGACGCGGCGCGCGACGAGATCTCACGTATCGACCGCGACCATAAGATCAGCGAGCGAGTGACCGATAGCGCGCGCAAGGTAGGAGATACGCTCGACGAAGCGGCGCGGAGCTCCGGCGCTAAAGAGAAGGCCGCCGAAGTCGCGAGCGATGTCAAGGCGACCGCAACCGACATGTACGGCGAAGCCCGGCGCTTTTATGAGAACGCTAGCGGAGCCGCGCGCTCCAGTGCTTCCGCTGCTCGTCTGCCATCGTCGGTACTCGGCGCCCTTTCCAAAGCGCGGACATGGGCAAAGCAGAATCCCGGCAAGGCTGCGATTGTGTCGCTCGCGTTCGTGGCCGGAACAAGGGCAGGCTCCGCGTTCTCGGCTCTCGATGTGACGCTGCTTGGCGCAGGCGGTGCGGGCAACTGGCTGTTCCACTCGGCCATCGTGCCGTACGGCTTAAGAAAACTCTCAGCGAAATACGAAGCCTACTTGAAGCGCCAGGAAGAGTTGCTGCGAGACGGAAAGCTGACTGAAGCCGAAGCCGGGCGCGTTAAGTTCGAGCGCGACGGGGCCAAGTACGTTGGCGCGCCGCTGCTTGGAGCCTTTAGCGTCGCGGCGGGAGCCGGGTTAGTCTACGAGGCTGTAATGGGCGGAGCGGTCACCGGCTTTCCAATCAGCCTTGTGTTGGGCGGCAATCCTCTGCTTTCGAGTATCTGGCTCTTTGGAAACGGCCTGGTTTGTTTTCACAACGGCTACAAGTTCTTCATGATGGCGTTCGGAGATCAGGAAGAGGTGGCGAGAGTCGTTCGCGACGTGAAGGGGTTACTGCCCGCAGTGAGCTAAGCAGTTTTCAGTTTTCAGAGCAGATAGTTTTCAGTTCCTGGAAGGAGAAGCGCCGATGGGATCGCAGTCGTATCGATCTCTACTCTCTTCGCTGAAAACTGAAAACCGAAAACTGAAAACTGTTTTTGATGGACCACGGACCACTGACTCCGATCGATGTTGCGCTGCTGGGATTTGGCAATGTGGGCCGCTCCTTAGCCGCGATATCACGAAGTCTCGGAATAGAAGTTAAACATACGCATCCGCGGGGTTGCCGACTCCAATGGACACCGACGAAACGGGGTTCAGCAGCCGCTATGAAGGCGGTAGGTTGAGCTTGTGAGCCTCACTTCTGGAAATCCGAGTAGAGATCTACAAAGGAGAGCTGCGGGCTCTCTTCTTGATCTGGTTGGCCGGTGTCTTCTCCCGAATCAGTCCGCGCGTGGCTGTCCTTTGGCCGCAATGCGCGGGTGACATCTCGCAGGTTGAATCGAATCAACTTATCAGTCAACAATAGAGCCGGAATCCGGCCTGCGCGTCGTAGCCTGTGAACAGTCGATTCACTGATCTGCAGGGCTTGAGCAAGCTGGCGGGCAGTCAAAAAGTCGGGCCTTCGGTCTTTTGCCTGTTCAGACGGATCACCTTCGCCCGCTCCTGTGTGAGCGCCTGAGGTTCCCGACTTCTTGCGTTCAGCAACCACGTGGGATCCTGATCGAGTCACATCACGACGGGTTCTTCAATGGCTCAAGAGAGAAAGCCACGGGTGCGGCTTCGTTCTCGTTAACGTCGACGACCTTCATCTCAGGTTTGTAGCCCGCGAGAGTCGCGGTGAGCTGATAGCGGGCTCGCAGAGAAGGCAGGCGAAAGGCGAACTCGCCTCGGTTGTTGGTCGTGTATTCCCTGGTAAGAGATTGAACGCGTTTCCCCTGCTTCTCCTGCTCGACGCTCGGAATCCGCATTAACTTCACCTGGACCCCGGCAAGCGAAGCCCCTTTAGAGTCGAAGACGGCGCCGCGAACGAGTGATGTGTGCCTGGCCTTCTGCAACTGAATGGTCTTGATCTGGGTCTCTTTTCCTTCTTCGACTTGTTGCATCTCACGCAGCGTCCCGCCCTGAAACCCTTCGGCGTCGAAGCTCACCACGTATTCGTCCGGCTCCAACTCAAAGGAGTAGTTTCCGGACTGGTCGGTGGTGGTCTCTCTGGTTGTGCGGGCGCGGCTGCCCATCGCCCTCACTTCGGCGCCGGCGATCGGTTTGCCCTTGTCGTTTTCGATCTTTCCCTTGAGCGTGCCGGCCCGTTGCTGCGCGGCAAGGACCATCAGCGCCGCGCAAAACAGAACAATCGCACTCGTAAGAACTCTCGCCTTCATATCACCCCGCGCCAACAGATTAATTCCTGGAAGCTTTCTCTGATTCTGCGTATTCGCCGGAACAAAGTCAACAACCAGTCGCGGAATCGATCCCGTTCCGGGGACCCAGGCTTCACCCTGCCGGCTCTGGAGTTTAAAATACCATCGCCTTCGGCTGGCCGGTTAGCTCAAGCAGCCGTCGCGTTGGTCCTGCGAACCTCTCTTATCCTGGAATTGGGTCTCTCGATTATCTATCATCACTAGTACGTGAGAGTCATCGGCGGGACATATGGCGGCAGGCGGCTGCGCTCGGTTGACGGGCTTCGAGTGCGACCGACATCCGACCGCCTGCGGGAGACGCTGTTCAATATCCTCGCGCCGCGCATCGCTGACAGTAGATTCCTGGACATCTGCGCAGGATCGGGCGCCGTCGGCATTGAAGCCCTCAGTCGGGGCGCAAGTGAGACGACCTTCATCGAAAAATCGAGGCGGGCCTGTTCGGCGATCGAAGCCAATCTCGCAGCGCTCGGCATAGACCACAAGAATATCCTGAATCGCGACGCCGTGTCGGCCCTGAAGCGACTCCATGAGAATCAACAGCAATTCGACATTGTCTTCTTCGATCCGCCCTACGCCTCCGAGATCTACCCGCAGGTTATGGAATCGCTTGGCACAACTGATCTGGTCGCCGATGGGGGGATCGTGGTTGTTGAGCATCGAGCCAAGGCGCCGCCGCAAGAGGAATATGGCGGAATGAGAATCTATCGGTACGTGAGACAGGGAGAGTCCGCCTTGGCCTTTTATGCCCGAGGGTAATGCGTTTCTCGTTTGTCGTTCCGCGTTTGTCCTTTGTCGTTCCACGTTTGTCGTTTGGCGTTTCCGCTGGTAAGCTCGAACGCGAAACGCAAAACGAGAAACGAGAAACGATTCTTCCCAATCCGAGGAGATGAGAAGTGACTCGTCGAGCAATCTATCCGGGTACATTCGACCCGCTCACGAACGGACACCTGGATATCATTGAGCGGTCGGCCAAGCTATTCGACGAAGTTGTCGTGGCCATCCTGGTCAACCTCGAAAAGCAACCGATGTTCTCGGTCCAGGAGCGGGTTGAGATGATCGAAGCCGTGACGAAATGGCCCAACGTGAAGGTCGCGACCTTCGAAGGCCTGCTGGTGCACTACGCCGTCGAGCAGAGCGCTCAGGTCATTGTTCGGGGGATCCGGGCTATCTCGGACTACGAGTATGAGCTTCAGATGGCGTTGATGAATCGACGGCTGGAGCCTGAGGTCGAAACTGTCTTCTTGATGGCGGGCGAAGCCTACTCGTACGTCAGTTCTCGCTTGATCAAAGAGGTCTTCAAGCTGGGAGGTTCGATCACAGACTTGGTCCCGGCGTTGGTCGAGCAGCGCATGAGAGAGAGACTCGAGAACTAAGAAAAACGTTTGTCGTTTCTCGTTCGACTCAGCGCTCGAGCCTGCTAACGGAACGAGAAACGACAAACGAGAAACGAGAAACGAAGATGACCAAGCGCCGGATCAGCGAAGCAATCTTTAACGAATCAGAATACGTTGCCGACGTGAGCGTCTCCGCCACTGCAGCTGTGTTGATGGAAGCAGAACGGCTGCGCGCCGAAGGCATCGAGATTGTGGACATGGGCGCCGGCGAGCCTGACTTCCCGACCCCGCAAAACGTAAAAGATGCCGCTTACCGCGCAATAGAAGAAAACTTTACCCGGTACACTTCCACCGGCGGCATTGCCCCACTCAAATGCGCCATCCTCGATCTCATGCGGCGGGACTTCAACGTCGACTACAAGCCTTCTGAATCGATCGTGACGGTCGGCGGCAAACAAGGCATCTTCAACGCAATGGCGGCACTGGTGAACGCGGGAGACGACGTCCTGATCCCGTCTCCGTATTGGGTCACCTTTCCCGAAATAGCCAGGTTCTTGCGCGCCAGGCCCGTCTTCATCGACACGGCCTCAGCAGAGTTTGTACTGACAGCCGACATGGTGCGCGAAGCGCTAACTCCGCGCAGCCGATTGTTAATTATTAACTCACCCAACAACCCGACCGGGCGAGTCATCCCTCCCGATGAGTTCCGCAAGATCATTGAGGCCGCCGCCGAACGCGATGTGTGGGTGCTGAGCGACGAGTGCTACCTGTACTTCGCGCATCCACCGGCAGCCCCATTCACCGCCGGCCAACTCCCCGCCGAACTGCGCTCTCGACTGATGATCTCCGGCTCATTCTCCAAGACCTTCGCTATGACCGGCTGGCGAGTCGGATACGCACTTGGACCGGCGCCCTGGATTCAGGGGATGCTCAAGGTGCAGAGCCACTCGACTTCAAATGCAACTTCGATCTCTCAAAAAGCGGCGATCGAGGCGGCGACCGCTCCACTCGACGCCGTCAATCTCATGGTCGCCGAATACAGACGGCGCCGCGACTGGATCGTTCCGGCGCTGAATGAACTTGATGGAATCGAGTGTGCTATGCCGGAAGGGGCATTTTATGCGTTCCCGAAAGTGACGGGACTTTTGGGCGGGCGAATAAAGACCTCGGGTGAATTCGCGAGGTTGCTGCTCGACACAGCGCGCGTAGTCGTAACAGATGGCGCTGCCTTCGGCGCGGAGGGCTACCTCCGAATCTCCTACGCCAACTCACTCGAAGCCTTACAAAAGGGTGTAGAAAAAATAGCCCTGACTGTGAGGAGCCTGAGAAGCTAATCGTTTGCGTTTCGCGTTTGTCGTTTCGCGTTTCTCGTTAGGAAGCTTGGGATCTCAGCCGAACGACAAACGAGAAACCTCACTGCGTTATCGTCGAGGGCATGAAGCTAATCGTTCCGCGTTTGTCGTTTTGGGTTTCTCGTTAGTAAGCGAGGGATCTCAGCCGAACGATAAACGACAAACGCGAAACGCCACTGCCAAATCAGAATTTCGTGATGCTGATGTCCTGCTGCCCTTCTTCCCTGAATTTCTTGAAGAAGAAGATGGCTAAACAGACAAGCGTAATCAGAAAGCAGAGACCCGCATAAACGAGGTAGTGAGTGTTCTGATTCTCTTTCGACTTATTGAACAGGTTGAAAAACCAGAGTCCCGGCGCCAGGGCAATCAGTCCCACCACCCAGAGTAGATGCTTCATAGCTCCCTCCTTGGTCGTAAGAATAAGGCCTCAAGATGAATCAATCTCGGACGCGGTTCGGATTTACCCTTACAACCCCTGCCGCCGCATTATACACGAAACCCCGAGGCTTTCAAGAACCCCCTGGGCTAGAGGCCGGCGTCGAGCCGTTCCAGAGGGCTGAAAGCAGGCATCAAATCGAAGGCTCAAGGATTTGAAGGTCATGCTTGTGCCAAGGGGGCGCCCTCGACTCGTTCCGCGGCGCCCATCGTTCCTTGGTCGAGGAGATGCTCTCACACTCCGCCCGCTGACCTGATCGCGGCGAGCACCAGGTCGTCGCTTGGGCGAAAGATAGGCAGCACCGTCTTGCGAAAGCGAATCACGCCCAACGAATCTATCACTATGACGGCTCGCTGCGATCCCCCAAGGAAAGATTTTACGTTGTAAGCCCGCGCTACCTCGCAGCGTTCGTCCGAAAGCAGGCGCTGAGGCAGGTTGTGATGTTCAGCAAACTTCTTGTGGGATTCGACTGAACCAACCGAAATTCCGACGACTTCGGCGCCGGTGGCCTCGTATTCAGTCCAGCGGTCTCGGATGCTGCACATTTGCCTGGTGCAAACCGGCGTCTCGTCTCTTGGATAGAAGATCATCGCGACGACTTTGGAGCGATGATCCGACAATCTCCAGGACTGGCCTTCGCCGTCTTTAAGCTCGAAATCGGGCGCAGCGTATCCAACCTCGCTTCCTGTCGTCACCTCGGCCTTCGCTTTGCTCATGTATCACTCCTCTCTGAGTCATTCGGTGCGAATGGTCGAAATTCTGCGACAGCCAAGCGCGAAAATCAACTCACCGGGCTTCGCAGGTTAGAGGTTGGGCCAAATTTCAGGGCCGGGGGGTTGCGCTGAAAGGCTGAGTGCTGCAATTGATTCGCCGGAATAGGGCGGAAGCCGAAGACTAATTCACCTTGCCCCGCACGGGAAAAAGTCTTGATGACCTTACTCTTTTTCCCAGTTACGCAGAGCCGCAGTCAGCTCCTGATCCGCATCATGCGAAGCTCAGCCGGAAGGCACCAGCGTAAATTTGATTCTGCTCCGTTCACAGAATCGCCTGAAGTCCGCCATATCGGCCTCCGACGAGAGCAGAGGCTCATTGCCAAAGCGCTCGCACCCGGGCGCCCACTCCAGGGTGGAACCTGGAGGAAGACCAGCAATGAATTTCTTTAGAGAAGAGATCGACTTGAATCGCGCGTTGCCTACGACGAAGATGAACTCACTCGATTCGAGTATATAGGTCAGCTCCAAACGGTATTTCGCGGGCTGGCTGTCAGGCTCCTGCGCCATCAACACCGGCGCGTGCATCCCGAAAACGACGAGGGCGACTGCGAGAAAGCCGGTAAGTGTTTTCATCGTAAAGACCGGCTTCGATCAGAAAATCAATTTGACCGCAAAGCGAACTCGACGTGGAGTCGAATCGACTTCACCCAGATCGCCGAAACCAAAGCCGCCCGAGTTCTCGAGCACGGAATTCGGCCTTCCTCGATTCGGATGGTTGAAGAGATTAAACGCCTCTGCCCGGAATTGCAGCGAGACCTTCTCGCTCAGCTTCGTCGTCTTTACCAGCGCGAAATCTATGTTCGCCAGAGCCGGCCCTATCAGCGAGTTCCTGCCGGCGTCGCCGAACTGGCGGCCGGCAGCATAAGTCTGGCCAAAGGCATCCGGCGCCAAACCCAGCGCCCGCGCCCGCTGTTCGACTGCATAGTCGTTATAGATCAACCGCGCGTCCTTCGGTGAGCCGGCCCGGAAGCCGGAACCGTTCGCGACTATGAATCCCGTGGGGCTACTGAAGGGCGTTCCATCGGCATTCAAGAAGAAGCCAAAGGCCTTGTTGGCCGCGTTCGAGAATGCAACTGCGTCCATCGCCGCTCCGGGATTGCCCGCAAACGGCCTGACAGCGCCGAGCCGGTCCGAGAATACCGACGCAAAGATAGCCGACGATGAGGGCGACGCGCTCAGATACTGAAGCGGCGTGAAAGGTGAGCCGCTGGCCAGCTCGATGATTCCGCTTGCTTGCCAACCGCTAAAGAGTCGCTCTGCGAATCCGCTCCGTGCCCGCTTGAGCGGCAGGGTCCACACGAAGTGAGCGACCATCGCGTGCCTGCGATCGAGGTCCGAAAGGGCGCGCTCGCCAAGCGATACGTCGAAAGGGTTCTGAGCGAACTGCTGCAACTCCCCAATAGTCAGGGTCGAGGCGTTTCCGATTCCACCCGCAATCTGACCGCCGCCTCCCGGCACATCGTCTATCGACTTCGACAGCGTATAGGCGACGCCACCGGTGAGGCTGTCGGCAAACCTCACGTCGACCTTCGCCTGCAGCGAGTGATAGATCGACCGCCCCGTGCTCTCGTAGATGCGCCTGGGTCCGGTGGTCGAGTCGCTGAGGAGGGCAGTCGCGTCCAAAGCGCGAATCAAACCAACACCACGAGAGCCTACATAGGCGACCTCCGCGGTCGTCTTCTCGCTCAACTGGCGGCTTATCGCGAGGTGCCAGGAGGTCGAAAACGGCGTGCGAAATTCACGAGCCAGTTCGGTCCTGGCGAAGCTCGCGGGATGACTGCGGAACAGAGAGCTGAGATCTGAAGCCGCCGGCACATCCGGGAAGCGCGGCATCGCAACGCTCGACGCCGGAGTGATAGCGGCCAGCATGATGTTTGGAGTGCTGGCGGCTACATCCGCAAGCGGCCGATACGCAGTCTGGTCGTAGGAGATACTCGCGCCGCCGCGGATGACCGTCCGGTCGTACCCGAACAGATTCAGCCCGACGACTCGAAACCGCGGCGTGTAAGCGAATCCGAGACGCGGAGTGAAGTTGTTATTGTCGCGGCCGATCTTGCCGATTGTGCGCATCTCGATCGGAACAGAGGAGTCAAACAGCGCAGTTGCCGCATTCGATTCACGTTTGCGAATCCGATCCGCCAAGCCGTTTAATGGCTGGCCTTCGTTCTCGTAGCCCAGTCCCATCGTAAAGGTGAGATTGCTTCGTGCGCGCCAGGCATCGTCGATGTAGTAGTGCTGCTGTGTCTCTCCAAAAGTGGAGAAGCGATCGCCAGCCGCAATCACAAGCGCCGCCGGCCGGTCCAGCACGAAGTCCTCGAAGCTCGCATAGCTGAAGTTGCCTCCCGCTCCGGGGAGATAATCAAAGGTGGTCGCCCTGCGCCGCAGTTGGGGGCCGAGCTTGAAGTTGTGGCGTCCGACCACGTAGCTGAAGGTTTCGGAGATCGCGAATAGCGTCGAGCTATGTTGAGCCGGAAGCAGCGGGCTCGCGCCATATGCAAGGCCGCGCACCCCGATGCTCACCGCCGGCGTATTCTCGAGAGTCGAGTCCAACGCCAGTCTTGCGCGATTGAAGCTGACGCCAAGCTCGCTGGTCGACCGCGGAGAGAGGGTATGGTTCCAATAGATCCCACCTAGTTGCGTGCGCTTGTCTGTGTCGCCCAAGTATCCCGCAGCAAGCCGGCCGACCGCGTTCGTGGCCCTACGAGAGTCGTACCAGTAAGACGCTTTCAGGCTGTCGCGGCTCGTGACGTTAAAGTCAAAGCGGCCACCGGCTTCGTAGCCCCTCGCCGACGACGGAATGATTCGCGTCATCTGACCAAACTCGATCGCCGATCCCATCACTGGAATCAGGATGCTGCGACCAAACGTCGGATTACCAGTACTGCGCGACAACGGTCCCCGGGCAATAAGATCCGCAACGGGCGACGAGCCCGCGAAGAAGCGAGCAAGCTCAGCAAGACCTCGGGTAGTTGGCGTCAAGAACGAAGAGGTCGAATCCGTGAAGCGGTTTGAGTCTTCGCGCTCTCCCTGAAAAGTTCCGAAGAAGAACATACGATCGCGGCGAATAGGGCCACCAAACGTCCCGCCGAACAGATCGCTTCTGAACATCGGGGCCGCATTCAATCCGCTTCGTCGTTCGAGCGGTGAGAGCGCTCCAAATTTCCGGTTCAGATAGTATTCGAAGGCGGTTCCGTGAAACTCGTTAGAGCCGGCGCGGCTGATCAAGTTTATCGACGCCGCTCCCGTAGCGCCGACGTCTCCGGATCCGCGTGTGGTCACAACGTGCAACGTATCAAGCGCGTCGAAGTTGCTTATCGAAACAGCCGGCCGCCCGTCGATATCGTTGTTGTCGTGACCGTTGAAGGAGTAGTGGTTTGCCCTCAGGCGGCCGCCGTTGATCCAGAATCGAGACTCGGCTTCTTTGCTGCCGTTGCTCGATTCTGTGGCGCCATCCGGCTTGCGTGCGTCTACACCGGGGGCAAGCCGGGAGAATGAATCGACCGGCTCGAGACTTGGCAGGTCCCTGAGCCTGCGCGATTCGACGTCTGACATGTTGTTCGAGACGCTGGTATCTAAAGCGGGAGCTACTGAGGTCACAGTCACCGATTCTGAGGTCGTGCCCACTGACAGGGCGACTCCCGCGGCGGCTATCTGTCCCGGTTGTACCACGACGTTCTCAACCGTGGTGTTATTGAAGCCGGTGGCCGCAACATCGATCTTGTAAGTGCCTGGTGGAAGTCCCGCAACGCTATAGTTGCCGGATTGGTCGGTGGTGACCGTGCGAGTGGCGCCGGTGTTCTTGTCTTTGATGGTGACGGTCGCTCCGGCTATCACGGCCCCGTTTTGATCGACCACCGTTCCCGGGGAGAGTTGCGCGAGCGCGTTAAAGTTTCGCCCGTTGACCGGCAGGGAGGTCGATGGAGCGGAGCTTCCCCTCGCGGCATCGACCCCGTTGACCCCACTGATGCGCATCGGTGGTTGTGGGGCGGGCGCTCCGCCCTTACCCGCTGCTGGCCCCGTCCCATTTCCAGACCCGGCTCCAGATCCTCCACCTGTTGTTGGGCGCTGCAGGTCCGCAAGCAGAGTGAGCTTCTCAAACCCACTGTCCTTCGAACGAGTACCGAGAATCGCCTGGGTCTGCCCTACCTTTTCCTGCGCAAGCTCGGAGGTCGTCGGCACGTACATCGAAGTATACGGCGTCACCAGATTGAACTCCCGCGCAAGGTCTAAGACCTCCTGCTTGAGGCCAAGACTTTCACCGTAAAGGCGGATCTGGGCAAGCAAAGCGTTGACGCGCTCCGTGGCCCACAACTTCGGCAGAAACTGCTTGTCCTCGGTCACCAGCGGAAAGTTCAAGCCATTGAACTCGAATCGCTGAAGGCTTTCATTCATCTGCCCGGTGAGCGCAACGGTGATGTTTCGCAAATCCTCCAAGTTGCGATAGCGGCCGAATATCCTGATCTGCGATCGCGTGTAGAGATCCGGCAGTTGTGCCGGATGAACCCTGTCCAGAAACAAGGGTCCAAAATCAACTTGCAGATCCGACAGCACCGGACGGCTGATCTTCGCGAAGAACGATGACACCGTGCCTTCCAACTCGGACTGGTCGGCAATGTTGGATTCCGCGCCTCGGTTCTCAACCGCCAACCGTTCGAGGAGGGTTCGGTTTACGTCTGCTCCTACGCCGAAGGTGAACAGCCTGGCCCCGGCTGCGTTGGCCGCGCGCGCATTTGCGACTATTTCGTCCGGATTGGTCACGCTAGCCGTGGGAACGCCATCGGTTATGAAGACGAGGTTCTGTGGCCGGCCGCTTCGAGCAAACATCTTCATGGCGGTGACCAGAGAGTCGTTGATGTTAGTTCCGCCATCCGCCTTAAGCTCGTTGACAAACTTCAGGGCTCTGTCAATGTTTGCGCGGGTGGCGGGTAGCATCTCAGGCGACATGACGGTCAGGCGAGATTCGAACGCAATGATGTTGAACCTGTCGCTTTCCTTCAGCGTGCGAGTCAGCCCGAACGACAGCGCCGCCTTCGCCTGCCCGATCTTTCCATCCTTCATCGAGCCCGACACATCGATGGCGAAGACGACATCCTTCGCAGAGATGCGGCGCTCGTCGAACTCGACCTTGGGCGAGAGCATCAGCAGGAAGTATCCATCCTCGCCCTTCTTCCGATAGGTCAGAAGTGACATCCCGAGATCTTCATTTGAGAGCGAATAGAGTAGTTGAAAGTTCTCGGCGTCCTCGCCTCCGACCGTGCCAATCTTTCCGGTAACGTGGCGGTCCCCGTCGTAGGTAATCTCCATCGGGTGTGTGGGTGAGAAAACATTCTTGATGGCGGTATCGGAGCGCAGATCGAGATCGATCGCGACATTGCCCACCGGCACTCTCAATTTCCGATAACCCTTTCCCAGCGGATAGTCGAAGGTTATGACTCCATCTTTCGCCTGGAGCAGTTGCGAGTACACGATCTCGATGCGCTTTTCAGAATGTGGCGCGATGGGATAGACGTGCGACTGAAACCAGCCGCTCTTGGTCAGCTCGAGCACCGCCGGGTCTTCGCCCTGGCTCACGGCGGCGCTATAAGCAGCGCGAGCTTCTTCCTTCTCCTTAACGCGGCCGACGCGCCGCTCGTCGCCCTCGTACACCGCAAACTCGATCAGGCTCGCGCCTTCGGGAACTGGAAAGTAGTAGGTGCCTTCGAGCGTCTCGTCGGTATCGTTGCGGAACGAATGTTCGACCTTGATGGTAGCAACCTGGCCCTCTATTCGCGGGGTGATCCTAATGGAAGAAACGGGAAGGACCGGCGGCAAAGGGACGTCCCTCGGTTGTTTGGCTTCAGCAGCCCGATCCGCCGTCTGGCCTTGCGGTTCGGCCGGTTGATGGCGGCGAGGCGTGATGACTCCCTGGCCCAGGCAGACGGCCGCTAGAAGTAAGATGGCTGCAGGCGCGAACGAAAATGCTGGTCGCATGGCAGTCCTCCGGAGCGGGTCAACGCACGGTGTATCGAGTGTCCTCGATAGACAGAATGCCTGGTAGCTCGGGGTCTTGCAGAGAAACTGGCCTGGGTACGCACGCTTCCAGCGTGCGGGCCCTGCGCGAAGGGCCAGTTGTATTCCAACGGGAGTTGCAGCGCCGAGGTTCGCACGCTGGAAGCGATGCGTACCCAGGCTACCTCTGAGGGGGCCAGTAGGAGTCTCACGGTCAGCGTCTGAATTTGTAGTGATTTTCCGATGACATTGGTTTATCATCTTCTCGCTGTCAGTTCAAACGCCGGCTTCGCCACACTGTCGATCGAAGCCGGCAAAACCGCACCCCACATCGCCTGCCCCTTCGGCTTTCTACACATAAGAAAGCGTTCACGCCACGAATGAAGTCCAACCTTTTTTTCCGGAGGCCGCATGCTCCAGTACTCTTTTGATGAGACAGCCGGCAGTGCGTTGATCAGCGAAGGACTGATCACTCAAGATCAACTTTCAAAAGCTGTGAAGCTCAAACAGCAGCTGGGCGGACGCACGACGCTTGGCGACGTTTTGCTCGAGATGAATTGGGTGAGCGCGCCGCGCCTGGCCGACTTCGCCCGCCGCCACCGCAGCAACATCGGCCTGAGCGACATCCTGATCGCACATCATCTGGTCACCGAGCACGACGTTATGGCCGCCCGCGAGATACAACGAAAGGTCGGCATACAGTCAAAACGAATCGGCGAAACGCTCGTCGAAATGGGAATTATCGAGGAGCGCCATGTTATCGAGGCGCTCGCAGAACAGTTCTCACTGTCGGTGTTGGATCCCGATATCACTGACATAGACCCGGAACTGGTTCGCAGAGTGTCGCTCAAATATCTGCGCCGCCAGGTGGCGCTGCCCATAAGGATTGAAGCCGGACAGTTGCTGTTGCTGGTATCCGATCCCACAAAGACCGCGTTCATCGAAGAGATAGCGCGGCTATTCAACTGCCAGGTGCATCTCGCGCTTGCGACGAGCGCGCTCATCGCGCAAAAGCTCGAGATAGCAGACGCCTTACTGCAAAGCAGGGAGGCCGGCACCGCCGACTACCAAAAGGTCAAATACCACACGATCGATCAACCCCAGACGGGAGAAGACAAGGTCATTCAGCTGGTCGATCAATTGATCCGGTCGGCCATCGACGAGGGGGCTTCTGATGTTCACATCGAACCGATGGCCAACAAGCTTCGCGTACGCTATCGGCTCGACGGTGTCCTCGTGCACAAGATGGACATGCCGCGCGATTACACGCCTCGAATGATCTCTCGAATAAAGATCCTGGCCGACGCCGACGTCGCTGAGCGGCGAAAACACCAGGACGGCCGCATCTTCGTCAAGACCGACAAGCAGGAGATCGACATTCGCGTGTCGTTCTACGCAACGGTTTTTGGAGAAAACGTCGTTCTGAGGATCCTGAACAAGGCGTCGCTGATAAGTCTTCAGGAGCTGGGCTTTGCACCCAACATTCTGCGCATGTATTCGGAGGATGTGCTTGGGGCGCCTTCCGGAATCACCCTGATTACGGGGCCGACCGGTTCGGGCAAGACTACGACGCTCTACAGTTCGGTCGATTTTTGCAACAATTCAACGGTGAAGATCATCACGTGCGAGGACCCGGTCGAGTACGTGATCGACGGGATCTCACAATGCTCGATCAACGAAAAGATCGGATTGACCTTCAACGAAACGCTGAAGTCGATAGTGCGGCAGGATCCCGACATCATCGTGATCGGCGAGATTCGCGACAGATTTTCGGCGGACGTCGCTGTGGAGTCTGCGCTCACCGGTCACAAGGTATTCGCGACGTTTCACACCGAGGATTCGGTCGGCGCGCTGATCCGATTGATCAACATGGAGATCGAGACGTCGCTGATCGCGTCCACCATCGGAGCGGTGCTGGCCCAGCGGCTCGTTCGAAAGGTCTGCGCGAACTGTCGAATTGAATACGAGCCTGAGGACCGTGTCCTGAGGCGATTCGGCCTGACCCGAGATGAGCTGAGCGAGTTCAAGCTGTGTCGCGGGAAGGGTTGTTCGGCCTGTAACTTCACCGGCTATCGCGGCAGGCTTGGGTTGTACGAATTGCTCGTGCCGAACGCCGAAATCAGAGATGCAATATTGAGTAAGCGGACTATGCAGGAGATCCGACAGATGAGTCTGGATTCGTGTAATCTGTGCACGATGCAGGAGGATGGGATGATAAAGGCGCTCCGGGGAGACACAACGCTCGAAGAAGTACTGGAGAATGCGCCTCGAGTTTTCCATCACCGGAGCCTCGAAACACTGCTCAGCATCGTCGGTTAGCTGCCAGACAGATCAAACCATATGAGGACGCCTGCGCCTAGCTGGCCCGTCGCTCCCTTACATTCTCCACACAAGACCTTGGCGTCCAGAATCGCTTCCGGGCGGTTTTCCGTCACGGAATAGGGTAAGAGTGTGGAATAATAGAAGCCCAAAATCGATGCGGAGCGTTCAGGGTTTCGCCGCCTGCCTGTTTTCCTTTAGAAAGGATGGAATCGA
>JBGPFL010000019.1:0-16049 GCA_041483295.1 Blastocatellia bacterium
ATCTAAGTTCTTCGGTACCGGTCCGTGTCCTTGCTGACGAAACCATCCCACCGCAGAGGCACAGAGAACGCGGAGATCTCGCACAGACGCTCAGCCGGTCTTCAACAACTCCCGGGCGTGCCGGCGCGCGGTCTCGGTTATCTCAGCCCCGGTAAGCATGCGAGCGATCTCTTCGACCCGGCCTCGCCGGTCAAGCCGCTCACAACTCACTTCCACCCTGCCATCTGTTACTTCTTTGCGCACCAACAGGTGCGCATCGGCAAATCGCGCGATCTGGGCTTGATGAGTAACACACAGGACCTGATTGGTCTCCGAGAGCTTCTTTAGCTTCGCGCCGACTGCTTCCGATACTCGCCCGCCGATTCCCGTGTCGATCTCATCGAACACAATCGTGCGCGGGAATTCCGAAGCCCCGGCGAGCGTCTTCAGCACGAGCATTAGTCGCGAGGCTTCGCCCCCCGATGCGATCCGAGCCAGCGGCCGTTCAGCTTCCCCAATGTTCGCAGAGAAGTAAAACTCCACATTGTCGATGCCTCGAACGGTGAAATTCGCGCCCCCGGCGCCCCCCGGTCTCTCGACCAGCTCAGCCTCCGACGCAGCGGCGATGTGCACCTCGAAGCGCGCGTGATCAATGGCAACTTCGGCCAGATCTCGTTCGACTGCTCTCTCGAACTCTTTGGCTGTCTTGGCGCGCTTGCGATGCAGCCGCAGCGCCGAGTCGAGGTACTGCGAGGCGGCGCCAGCCAGTTCCCTTTCAATCTCACTCGCCCTCTCATCCGAGTGTTCAATGTCCCTGAGCCTGTCTTGCGATCGAGCGAGGTGCTCGAGTGCGCTTTCGATCGAGCCTCCGTACTTGCGCTTTAACTGAGCGGTCTGGGCAAGCCTCGATTCGATCTCAGCCAGCCGGTCAGAAGAAAACTCGAGTTTGTCCGCGAAGTCCCGCAGCGAAAAAGCGAGATCCTCGAGAAGAGCGCGGCCGGACTCGAGTCCTTCAAGATAGCCGCGAAAGCTCGACTCGTAATCGGCCAGCTCTTCAACCCTCCTCGACGCCTGGCGAATCCGCGTGAGCGCCGAATCGGACTCTTCATAAATCAGACCGAACCCCTCAGCGCACAGAGTTGTCACCCTCTCGATGTTGTTGAGCCTTCGGCGCTCTTCTTCGAGTTGTTCGTCCTCGCCCACGACCAGCGCGCCCCGTTCGAGTTCGTCGATTTGAAAGCGAAGTATGTCGATCAGCTGAAACCTCTCCGCTTCGTCGCGGCGCAATTCGTCAAGGTCGCGGCGCAGCGTTTGCCAGAGCTTGAATCGCGCTGCAGTCTCCTGCCGCAGCCCCGGCACGCCGGCGTAGGCGTCCAACAATTCAAGATGAGTGCCGGGATCGAAGAGCGTCTGCTGATCGCCCTGACCATGGATGTCTACCAGAAACGGGCTGATCTCGCGCAGCAGGGATTGAGTAGCCAGTTGGTGATTGATGAATATCTTGTTGCGGCCGGCGGCTGACAATTCCCGCCTGATTACAATCTCAGTCTCACCCTCGCCTTCCAACTCGATGCCGGCTGATCGGATCAGAGCTTCCAACTCGTCGTTTCGCTCAACCAGGAACAGACCTTCGATGAAGGCTCGCGCTTCACCTGCCTTGATCAGTTCCGATGTCGGCCTTCCCCCGATGAGCAATCCGAGCGCGTCAACGATGATCGATTTGCCCGAGCCGGTCTCGCCGGTCAGCAGGTTTAGACCACGATCGAATTCGACCTGAAGCTCGTCGATCAGCGCAATGTTGGAGATGTTTAGTAGTGTGAGCATCGCAAGAGAGCCATCGCGAATCCGGGCGTTGGTTCTCGCTGTCTGGCTCCCGGCATGCTTAACTTTCCGCTGGAGCGATGTCAAGTATGAGCCTGACCGCCTCCAACAGATTGTCGGCCACGAGTTCGGGATCGCAGAGCCATCGTTCGCTGTCCCTCTGGGTCTCCCTTCCATAACCGGTTAGGACCAGCACGCCCTTCGCACCGGCGTTTGTCGCCAGATTCATGTCGCTCGACTTGTCTCCGATCACAAACGAGCGCGCGAGGTCGATGTTGTGCTCGCGAGCGGCCTGGTGCAGCATTCCGGGATGGGGCTTGCGGCAACCGCAGAGCTGCCTGTAGCGCTCGTCACCGATCCTCGGGTGATGCGGGCAATAGTAGATCCCATCCAGCTGAGCGCCGTCTCTGGCAAGCTCTTCACGCAGCCGGCCGTGAATGTGATGCAGGGTCTCTTCGGTATACATGCCTCGCGCGATGCCTGACTGGTTGGTTATGACTATGGCCTTCATTCCGGACTCATTCACGAGCCGGATGGCTTCGGCTGCCCACGGATAGATGATCAGATCCTCGGGCCTGGAGACGTAGCCTATGTCTTCGTTAATGGTCCCATCTCGATCAACGAATAGCGCAGCATTGTCATTTGTCATTTGTCATTTGTCAGCTAGTACAAGGCCTGAGCCATGCCAAGCAGCGACGAAACATTGTGCTGCACGAAGTCGATTCGTATTCGCATCGAGGTGATGCTCGCCCGGAACCCGCCAGCCGCGCGCTCAGGATTTGCGAGGAAGAAGCTGTTCGGCCCGGTGAACTGCTGCGTCAGTTGAAATCGCGCCGATGCCCTGAGAGCAGCGGCAAGCACTGAAGCCCGAGAGTCGCCTACGGATACTGCAAGTCGATAGGCCGCTAACATGCCCTCCGCACGCGAGGCCGCGGGAGTTGATCCGGGGACGCCCGGACGAAATCCGCCCGCGAAACCCACTGGATCGGCGTCCGTGTATTGTTCAGCCACCATGGCCTCTGCCAACGCCAGAGCGTGCTCGGCATATGGTCGCTCACGTCGTATTCTGTGCAGTGCCTCCAGGGCCTGCATCAACCAGGCGTCTGGCGGAAGGAAGCCTGACTTGTGTTGAGATTCGATCAGGTAATCGGCCCCGCGCCTTGCCGCAACGAGCAGCCTCCTGTCGCCATTCAACCCATACAATCTCACCAGCCCGAGGATCGCTTCGCCGGGATAATAGAGCGAGACGCTTCCCTCAGGTTCGTCGCCGCGAACCGGATGGTAGCTCTGAAAGGAGCCGTCCTTGTGTTGCATTGCGACTATCTGGTTCGCCAACCGCTCCGCGATCGAGCGATCACCCGACTGCGGGTCCAACTCCACTTGAGTTACCAGCGCCAACAAAGCCAACCCATTTGCACCGAGCTTGGCCTTGCCGTCATTGTCCAGAACGAAGAGGGTGCGCTTGTCCGTCGGCCGGAACCGTGTCTTCAAAAAGCCGACAGCCCGGCGCGCCGAATCGAGATACCGCACATCGTGAACACCGTTGTAAAGGTCAAACAGCGAGAGCGCGGCGCCCGCGTGTCTGAGAATGTTGTACGCTCGGCGGCTCACCCGATCCTCAACCGGATCGTACGAGTAATGAAAGCTCCCATCGGGCTGTTGCATCCGCACGAGGTAATCTCCGCCTGCCCGAGCGGACGCCACCAGCCTGGTTCGGGTCAGTTCCGTCGGCGGTATGCTGCCCCTGACCAGTCTCAATGCCGAACCGCGCGACCGGTCCTCCACAAACGAGATCGTGCGAAACCGGCTTAGTTTAACGCGAGGTGATCTCCAGGCTTCCCCATCGAGCCCGACCTGTTTCATAGCGCGGCTCAACAGATCATCGGCGCCCTGGTCACCGGAGTCCTCGTCAAAAACAGATCGATAAAGCATTTCGAGCGGCAACAGGTAGAGGATGCGCCCATCAGTTTCGACGGCGACACCTTCAACGCCAGGATCAATCAGGTCGGCGGCCGTCTGCCCGTGAGAAGGGTCTACGTCCGGCTTAGCCAGCGGAGTGAGGCCGCCGTCGAGAACGTCAATCTGAATTCGATTGGGCGTGGATTCCGCAGGCGGCCAGACGCCCCGGCTCGAAACAACAGAGGCTGGGATTCTGGAGAGCGCCGAGTTCAGTGCGGCAGCCAGGCTGTCGCCCATTCCGACCGCAGCCGAAGGACAGATGACACACCCGCGCGAGTATGGGGTCACGAACAAAGTGGTATCTCGAGTTTCTCTAGCCTCGACCGGCATCACCTGCTGAGCTGCGATTTCGTCCTGGTTGCCGCTCAAGCGTGCCCTCGCTTGCACAAGGAGCCAGAGCGCCGCATCATCCGAGATGGACTGAGAGCGGGAAGGTCTTTCGTTTGAGAAGTGAGGTGAAAGCCCAACCCCAGAGGTTAAGGCAATGATCAGCACCGAAACGGCTACCGGGTATGATCTGAATAGAAGCATCGGAACTTCGCCTCACCTTGTGATGCGAAGGATTCTCTCACGCCTGGTCGCAGGCGGCAAAGAGAAGGATCTAGGATCTGGGATCATTTAGGATTTAGGATCTGAGTTTAGAATCGAGGGTCTGGAAAGGGTGATCCGTGATCGCTTTCCCTGGCACCACCGCCCCAGCACTCATCTCATCGCTGCTCCGATCCCAGATCCTAAATTATCCTAAATCCTAGATCCTCTAAGTAACGCTGGCCACGAGTACTGCCCTGCCCCCGCTGTCGCGAATCTCCAATTGCCGGATCTTGGTTACGGGCCGCACTGGCGGGGGCGGATCGTTTGAGTTCGTGCGCCACCTCCTGTCCAGACTGCCACCGCCATCGGTGGTGAAGTTTCCGATTGAGGCGCCGTTAATAAAGATCGAGTAGGTAGAGCGCGAATTGAGTTTTTCAGCGTCGATCTCCAGCTCCTCTCGCCCGCCCGAGATCCTTATCCGAACTCGCCCTTCGGCGTCCGAGTCAATCCCGGTGCGCCGGAAGTCCTTGCGAACATCCAGCCCCTCGACGGTCTTCACCTCGATCTTACGTGCAGTAATTGAGGAGTCGGCTTGTTGTACTCCTTCCACTTCGACCAGAACTCCGAGGGCCATGTCGCCATGCACCTGGCTGATGATCGTAGTTGAATCGACGTGAATGACTCGCCCACCGACTCGCCAGTTTCCAATGAAGCCGATGGACGGAAGCGCTTCGACTCTTCCGCGGAACTCAAACCCGCTTGCGTCCGCGCCGCCAACGTCATCGCCGCTGGTTCGAAAGACACCCTGCAATACGAGCTGCCCAGCGGGGTTGCGCAACTCGATCCGGTTGATGTTGTTAGCCGGCCTCAGTTCAGGGGGAAGCAAGACGCCGCTCGACCCATCGCTGGTGAACTTCACTTTGAGGTATCCGAACTGCGCGATGGCTGAGCCTATGGGTAGGGTGTCCACCACAATCTGGTAGCTGGTGCCGGATACAAGGCCCTGGCCTTCGACTCGAAGCTCTTCGGCGGTTTCTTCGACCTCAACGCGAGCGCTGCCGCTGGCCTGCGGCAACAAAGAAGTTGGAATCAAGGACGCTTCCTTCTCGAAAGACTGTCCCGGCGGACCAACAGCTCCGCCAACAGAGCCAAAATCTGCCTGAAGCACGATGCGATCGGTTATATCGCGAACTTCGACGTGTTTGATCTTGTTGACCGGAAAGAGCGCCGGCGGAAGGGCGAGGTGCTGCGCGTCAGGAGTAGTGGCGAATTCCACTTTCAGCTCGCCGAAATTCGTAGCTTGAAATCTCGAATCCGTGAATACGTTCGTGTCCACGACGATCTTGTAAGCGGAGCGGGGGCTGAGCCCACGAGCTTCGACTGCAAATTCCTGCTCGGCGCCCAGTATTGTGACCTCCGCTGTGCCATCTGCCGAAGGTTCGATTCCAGTGGGAGTGAGTGCAATCGAAGCGTTGATGTCCGAGCCTGGATTTAGACTCTGCAGGGCCCTGAGCGGACTTATGCTGCCCTTGCCCAGCTTGCCGGCAAACTGCGGATTTGCCGAGTCTATGTTGACTGCCGTCTGCTCGATCACTGCTCTGACATCTGTGTCCCTCGGGAAGGCCTCCCGTATGAGAGCGGCTTCAGCCGTTGCAATGGGCGCCGCGAAGGAGGTGCCGCTCCACGTTGCGTAGTCGCCCGACGCGGCGCCTGGGAATGTGCTGATGACTCTCACGCCGGGCGCGTCCACTGCGGCAGCGCCACCGAAGTTCGAGAACGAGGCTCTGATCCCAGTCAGATCGATTGCAGCAACTCCCATGACACTGAGCTTGTAGCTTGCGGGAAACTGTGGCCGGATATCGGTGTCCGCATTCTCGTTTCCTACGGCTGCGACAAGCACGGCGCCGCGCTGGCGCGCATACTCTATCGCGTCCCTCAGAACAGTTGAGTCCGCGGGAGAGCCGAAGCTCAGATTGATGACCTGAGCGTGATGGTCGGCAGCGTACTTGATAGCCGAAGCAACCGAGAATGCATCCCCGGTTCCATCGTTCCCAAACGCTCTAAGGGGCATTATGCGAGCACCTGGCGCGAGGAGCGAAATGAGCCCCGCGATAAAGGTTCCATGACCGGAGATCGAGTTGGGTTGTGTCGCCAGCGTTTCAGTAGGATCGTTGTCGTTATCAAAGAAGTCCCATCCCCGAAAGTCGTCCACGAGGCCGTTGTTGTCGTCGTCGACCCCATTACCTCCCGGGTCCAAAGGGTTGATCCAGAGCCTTGACTGAAGGTCCGGATGAGTGCGATCGACTCCGGTGTCGATGACCGCGACCAGGATGTTGTTACCGGTGGAGCGAAGATTCACCGCAGTGAGATCCTCGACGAGCGTCTGCGCAAGAAACGTGTTCCTGGATTGCCCCGCGGTTGGATGGCTGTCTGGAAACGCCATGATCGACCGCGCAAAAGCGGTGAATGGACTCGTAACGAGGGGGTTCAGTCCAGCGCTGATTACGTCCGGATCCGCGGAGAGTCGGGTTAGAGCGTCCGCCTCGTTCAGCCCACTCGGAAGCGCCAGGCGGTATATGTTTGTCCCAAAGAGCCGACGCAAGATGGCTGTACCATTTCGACTGTTGACCGAGACGATGGAGGCGCTCGGCCTGATTTCTACGATGACCTCGCCTCTTACGAAGCCGCCGCTCGGCGGCGTCTGCGATCGACCGGCAGTCTCAAGCAGGCAGACGATCACAGCCAACACCAGAATCCGATGCATCCTGAAGCGCCTGTGCCCGCACGGCCGGTGCCGGAGTGCTATCTCGCTGCCGGGACACAAAGGCACCAAGGAGTACGGCGCACATGGCGCTGCGTATTCATTCGCTTCGCTCGTCTTCTGGTTCTTGACCCTTCGTTGCGGCCAGGGTCTTTTCGACGCCCCATTAGGATTCATAACGTCGTCTCTGCAATTCATGGTTGTGCTCCATGTTGTAGGTGCTCGCAAATTTATGTGAGGATTGCTGGGCCTATCACGATCCGGACGCCGCAATACGAATGATTCTTTATTATTCGTTGTTCAGACGCATCGTTGTTTTTTTCGGACTCCTAAGGGAAATCATTGTTGGTCTGGTTTCCCGGGTCTCCCATCAAGACAAATGGGGCCCAGTAGTATGGATGACCGTATTCCTGCTTTATCGTGAGCTGCGCGCGGCGAAGGGCGGCGCGCTTGCTCTTTCCGGCGCAGATATCAGAATACATCTCGCGCATCAGATCGGCAGTCGAGCGGTCACCCACGGCCCACAGGCTCACCACCAGCGACCGCGCTCCCGCGTGCAGGAAACCGCGCATCAATCCCTGAAGCTCATCCCCGGGAAAGACCTTGTTCATCCCCGTGTGACAGGCCGAAAGCGTCACCAGCTCAGCGTTCAGCTTCAGGTCAAGCAGGCTATAGAAGTTCAGGTGCGAATCGGCGAGCTTCAAGAACGAGAACATGGGGTTATCGCGCCGAAAGTAGCCGTGCGAAGCCAGATGCAGGAAGCGAGCCGTAGGAGCCAGCCGCATGAGGTTCTCCCACGTCGCCTCATCTCCTACGAGTTTAACCGCGTGCGGGAATAGCGAAGCGAGATTGTCGATTTCGTCCTGAATGCTCGGCGTCCCCCGATCTGCCACGCCAAGCGCTACGAAGGTGTCAGCCGCAGGGATCGGCGCAAGCTGGCTGCGCCGTGGGGTCGCCGGCCTTCGACATAGCTTCAGCACAGCGGTGCTCGCCGCATATGAGATTTCAAACCGGTCCACCAGATAGTCCGCGCCGGTGTAGAGCGCGTGAAACGGCACATAATGAAGGGCGCCATGAGGTATTACGATCAACCGATCGCCCTCCAACACACTTTCAACGGGCGCGAACACCAGATTGTACAGCCTTCCCAAATGCTCGTTCAGCGCGCGCTTGAGCTGGCCGAAGTGTTCATCAACATACTCAGCTCCATAGTTAAACTTGTCGATCTGGAATCTCATCGCCGAAATTGCGCGCTCAACCTCGCTCCTGGACGCAATCGCGCGAAGCACCTTGATTCCTCGGGGCGAAGCGATGAAGGCCGAGACCTGATCCCCCGTGGTAAAGAATTCGATCGCAGTCTCCCCCGCTTCCAACACGCTGCAAAGATCCGAGGTGGTGACCCCCGATCTGCCAGGCATGTCAGCCGGATCGAGGCCTTCGGCTTCCAACCGACGGAACAATAGAGTTATCTGTCGCTCACAGCGCGCGACCTCGCGTCGATAGCGTTCCGCAGTTTCGGCTCTGCGCTGGTCTCCCTTGTTGTCTTCGAGATTCGCCTGCGAGCTGTACCAGTTGAGGTCCTCGATCAACCTGGCGAGGCGCCGGCGGGCTTCGGCCTCGAGCCTGGAGCCCGACGTCTCTTCCGAGTGTCGCGCATACCGCGCGAGTAGATCAGCCAGCGCTCGAGATTTGCACGACTCTACCAGAGTGAACGCTTCCTCGACCGCCGACTCATTCCCCTGATCCAGGCATTCCCTGATCGCGTCCTCGTAGGTCTCGATCTTGTCCTGTAGGAAAATCGCCTTGAATTCGTCGGCCGCAACCCCGGCTCGCATTCTCTCGATGACCTCGACCGCCAGGCGAAAGTTGTCGAGTGCCTGGCGCCTTCGCCCGCGGCCGCGCTCGATCCGTCCAATCAGGTGATGGCACTGATAGGCGACCGCCCACGCTCCGAGTTCTCTCGAGGACACCAGCGCGGCTCTCGCCAACCGCGTTGCCTTGCGGGCGTCGCCGGTATGAAACGCCGCCCGCGCGCCAAGGAGTCTCGCATAGGCCGATCTCGATGCCAGCTTCTGCCTGCCAAAAACGCGCAGCGATAAATGCGCCCGCCGTGAGGCTTCGGCTGAGTCGCCCTTGCGAATGGCCAGCTCCGCAAGGTATGAATCGGCCAGAGCGGTAAAGGTCCGATTGCCGGCATCGGCGAACGCTTGCCGAGCGCGGGTCAAGTCTTGTTGCGCCTGGTCGATTTGACCAAGTCCCATCAGCGCCAACGCCTGCACCTGACTACTCCGGGCCTCGTCGTAGGGCATCCCCAGCTCTTTGAAACTCGAGCGCGCGACGCCCGCGCTCTCATGCGCATCTTCAAATGAGTTCAGGGCCAACAGTATCTCTGCGACCTCCAGGTTGCAGTGCGCAACAAGCTCGGTGCTGCCCAGCTTGCTCAGCCGGTCACGCGCCGAGTAGTACCCGGCGAGCGCGGTATTGTAGTTCCCACGCTGGAACTGAAGATATGCAATGTGGAATCGCGACTGCGCAGCCTGGAGCGATTTTCCGGCTCTTTCAAAGACATCCGCTGCGCTCTCGAGCAAAGCGAGAGCCTCGTCCGGGTGATCCGTCTCAGCCAGGACGTTCGACCGGCTGAAGTCAACCAGCGCGCACATCGTCTCATCGCCGCTGGCCTCGAGCACTTCGCGCGCCCTATCGTAATGCTCCAGGGCTTTGCCATAGCGATCGAGCCGATAATAGATATGGCCTATGTTGGTATCGAGTTGGGCAAGCTCGACGGGCTCCCCTCTCGACAGAACCCGCCTCGCCTGGCGAGCAGTTCGAAGCGCATCGTCGTAGCGACCCATCATCGTGAGGGCAGCCACCTGCGGCTTCTGGATCATGGCCGCTTCATTTCTCAGGTTCGCAGAGCGCATCGCTTTCACAGCATCGTCGTAGAGCGCATTCGCCTCTGAGTGGCGGCCCGAGCCGTAGAGTACTCGAGCGCGGGAGCCCTGCGCGAAGGCCTTCGACACGGGGTCGCCAACAAGCTCCGCAAGCTCCTCGACGCGGTCCGCAAGACGCCCGGCCTCGTTCAGGTCGCAACTCACAAGCCGATCGACCTCAGACTTGAGGGCCGAAAATATCTGCCACGAGACGGGACCATTCTCGCGCAAGAAGGCTTCCGGGCTCTTGGCACTCATCAGCTTGTCTGCCAGCTCGGTCACCTTTCACTCCCAGCGCGCGGATGTCCACGGTAGTCAGTCACTGTGAATCTGATACATGTGCTCGCCGAATCCCACCCACGGGAGTGGGTGGATTGTTCATACTTGGCCTACGAGGGAGGAAGCACCGACCCTCCTCCCGTTCATCTCTCGCGCTGGCCTCGCGGCCGCGAGGCCAGCGCGAGAGATGAACGAACAGGGGGGCAAGCCAGGCCGCGTGAGTAGGCAGGATCTGAACAATCCACCCACTGCCGTAGGTGGGATTCAGAATGCCATTCTTGTTCATCACAATCACTGTGACCGAGTACTCGCTCAGATCTCAACTTCGATCCAATGTGGTGAAGATACGATAGTATGGAAAGCGTGAGCTTCAATGGGACGCTGTAACCGGAAACTCCTCAACCACCAGGATTCCTTCAGGAAGCTCGAGCTGAAGGCCGTAATCACCCACCTCAACCCCCTTGATTGTGAACTCGCCGACCGCGTTAGTAGCCGTTGTAAGAAGTCGCTCATCTCCTCGCATGAGATCGACCGGGCGGGCCGCTACCGAATCGAACGAAGGCTCCCCCTCTCTGAGCACCTGGCCCGCCACATCTGCATGCAACTGGTCCGCAGGCGCTATCTGCAAATCTATGCTGTACTCCGCCACGCGATACAACAACTGCCGATTGGCCGATTCGGTCGACCTCACGCCCTGCACCGCCGGCAGAGCGACGCTGTCGAATACCAGTGAGGCGACGGCGCGACCCATTCGTTCGAGTATCCGCGGCCTGTTGCGTTGGCTTTCGTAGATCCGCAGCGCGCGTTTGAGAACCCACGGCGGCGGGTCACAGGAATCATCACCCGCGGCGATGCTGACTGTTCTCTCGTACCATTGGCGTGTCGGAGTGCAACTCGAACAGCCCGCTTCGAGGTGTTGGGCGATGCGAGACGCATCGCTCCCAGCGAGGTGTCCGTCCAGGTAATCTATCAGTCGCGCGAAACCAGGACATTTCATAAAGGTAACTCCCGCTTACACTCTTTCATTTCTATAGAGCCGCGCGGCAAGGAGAAAATACGGGCATCTCGTTCAAATCTTGCCCTCCAGCAGCTTCTTAAGCTTTTCCAAACACCGCGCACGCGTCGGTCCAACCGAGGCGACCGGCATATCCATTTGGTGTGCGATGTCGGCGTAGCTCATTTCATCCTTCTTATAGAAGAGCATCGTGACCAGTTCCTTGCACCGCTCCGGCAACGTGCCAACGGCATCGCGCACCAATTGCTGCTCCTGAAGCGCCTGCCGCTGCTCGTCAGCTAACCGGTGCGGATCCGGAATCTCATTCGAGCCTTCGGAGTCACCGTCGTAGTCCGAAACAGCGGCGGTTTCGCGCCGCCGCCGGGCGGCCATTCGCCAGCACTCGCGTGTGGTCGTGGTAATCAACCACGACGTTATCTTATCGTGCTCGCGCAGAGTTGAGAGCTTTTCGTAGAGCTTCAGACAAACTGATTGAAAGATGTCCGCCGAATCATCCTGGGAGAGCCTTGCTTTGAGTGGAATCGAGTAGATCAGCCGCTGGTATCTAATGACTAGTGTCTGCCACGCCGCCGCGTCGCCCCTCAAGCAGGCGGCTATCAGCCCGGAATCATCACGCTCGGCAAAGTTACTCGGTCTCTGCATACCCTGAAGTCATACTTCACGTGTGTGGATCCCCTTGTTGATTGGCGAAGCGAGTTGACGGGCTATGCTACCAGATGACCCGCTGAAACGGTAGGGAAAACAGCGAGTGACTAAATGACAGGGTGTGACTAAAGGTCTCGGCAACCTCGGTTCTCATTAACACCTCGATTCATCGAGGTGTATGGCCGGGCGCCGAGTGTCCTTCTACGGTCTTCGGATTCCACGAGAGTAAACCGTTGGAACGGTTGAGGGCTCCGCACAGTCGAGCGACACCTCACTGAAGTGGGTGTTAATGAGATGGGTGCTCGCCGAGCCAGGTGGAGCGAAGGAGTCAAGAGCATATTCTCGCAGGGAGTAGAACTTTCAATTGCACCCCTATGACAACGCTGTCAACTAATCGAAAAAAGGCTGCCCTCGTTGTTCGCGAAGGCAGCCCCCGGTTTTTATTTAGCGATTTATGAGGCCAATCACGCCGCTTGAGCGCGTTGCTTGAGCAGGCGGCGCAGCTTGAATCTCGCCTTGTGCAGCTGCGACTTGGATGTGCCGGCGCTGCAGCCAAGTATCTTTGCTATCTCTTCGTGTTCGTAGCCCTCGACATCATGCAGAACGAAGACCGTGCGATAGCCGGGAGGAAGTTGGGAGATCGCCGCCTCGAGGGCAATGCGATCTACAATGGGCATCGTCTCAGGGTTTATGGTGTTCGGGTCGACCGAGTCGGGCAGCTCGCCATCTTCGGTCGTGAGCTCCGAGCGCACGGAACGCTTGCGGAAGTGCATCAATACCTGATTGACAGTCAACCGATGCAGCCAGGTGGTGAAGGCGGCTTCTCCTCGGAACGAACCAAGCTTGCGATGGAGCTGAATAAAGACCTCCTGCGTAAGGTCCTCGGCTTCGGCGACGTTGCCGGTCATCCTGAGACAGACCGAGTAGACTCGCCGATAGAACCTCTTGTAAAGCTCCTCAAATCCACTCATCTTATCGCCCGCAAGGGCGGTGGTGACGCTGGCGTCGGATTGAATCGAAATCGCATTGGTTGCCATTCTAATTTCCTCCATCATCACTCTCGACGGCTCATCGTGATCCGCCTTTGGAAAGAGCGAGCAACGTGCCAGTGGGGTCCTCCGGATGGGGAAGGCGGTTAAAGTGTTGCGGCAGGTAGGCTTGACCGTCGCGGGAGGAGCGGAACGGCGCGGGGATGGCGCTTCCTGGCTACTTGTTTTGGAATGCCATCACACGCTTTGGTGTAGACGGGCAACCTTATTGGTAAGCATCGCCTCTGGGTACGCACGCTTCCAGCGTGCGCCTCCGCAAGCCCGCACGCCGGCCTTTGTTGGGCGCAGAGATCTGATTCTGGGACTCTGCGCCCCCTCTGAGTTCTTTGCGCCTCTTGCGGTGAGCCCGACTCGAACCTCTTACAAACTGGGAAGTGCCCTAAACTTCCGAAACAGCTTACAGCCGCCGAACTTTGTTGGTAGATTTATCGAGTCTCCTAGCCACGACGCGGTTCAGTTAGGGGCACGAGTAGCAATACCTCGTCCGGCAGTCACCGGCGTCGCTTGATCATCAGTGCGGCCCGACCGGCGTCTGCATCTATTTTTCCAGGCGCGAAGACCGGAGAAGACAAGATGAATACATCCCCAAGGCGGATCCAGAAAATCGTCGAGCCGCAAGAGGTCCTCGAAGGAGCCGGCGTCAGAGTCCGTCGGAGTATCGGAACGCGGACTCTGAGCGTTCTAGATCCCTTCCTGTTGTTGGACCACTTTGCTTCGACGGACCCGGCTGATTACGAGGCCGGATTCCCCTTACATCCGCATCGTGGGATAGAAACGGTTACCTACGTGCTCAAGGGGGTCATACATCATCGGGACACCGTGGGCAATTCAGGCAGTATCGGTGAGGGAGACGTTCAGTGGATGACCGCCGCCGGCGGCATTATGCACGAAGAGATGCCGCAAGTGCGCCCAGAAGGAATCAAAGGCTTCCAGCTCTGGGTCAACCTTCCTGCCGCGCTCAAAATGACCAGACCACGGTACCAGGGCGTCGCAGCACACGAGATTCCCGAGATCGAGATTGCGGGAGGCTCGCGAATCAAGATCATCGCGGGAGCAATCAGTGGCGCGAAAGGCCCAGTCGCAGGAATCGCTGCCGATCCCTCGTACCTTGATGTGTTCATCCCCCCTCACAGCGCTTTCAAACACAGCGTACCGCGTGGCCACACCGCATTCGCCTACGTGTTCGAAGGAGAAGCTGAGTTCGGCGACCCTGCTCTCTCCGGACAAAGGGTTTCACAAACAAAGTTGGTGGTCTGGGGCGACGGCGATTACATCGAAGCAGCGACCGGCGCCGATCCTGTTCGCTTCTTGCTGGTTTCCGCCCAACCTCTCGGCGAGCCTGTCGCGCGGTATGGTCCTTTCGTCATGAACACCAAAGAAGAGATCGAACAGGCACTGGCTGACCTGAGAAATGGAACGTTCATCTGGTCCGAACGTGAGTGACGGGCAATACGCCTTCCGAATCAAGCCCTGGCCGATAGAGCATTCCTTTTCACGCGATGGCAACGATCTTCAAACAGCCCTGTGATGAGGGCTCGATAGCGTCAAAGCCGGCAGACGCCCCCTGCCGGCGTGCAGCCGGCCCGTGGATCCTGGCCGCGGCGATCCTGGGCTCGAGCATGGCCTTCATCGATGGGACGGTCGTCAACGTCGCGCTCCCTGCTCTGCAAGAGAACCTCTCGGCGACGGTTCTGGATGTGCAGTGGGTGGTCGAATCATACGCACTATTTCTGGCTGCCCTTCTCCTGGTAGGAGGCTCATTGGGTGACCGCTTTGGCAGGCGCAGAGTCTTCACGACAGGCGTTGTTCTCTTCTCCCTTGCCTCCGCGTGGTGTGGGTTTGCACCTGGTGTCGGCCAACTGATCGCGGCTCGAGCTCTCCAGGGTGTGGGCGGCGCTCTTCTTGTGCCGGGAAGCCTCGCCATTATCAGCGCGTCTTTTGACGAAGCGCGCCGGGGACGGGCCATCGGAACCTGGTCGGGTTTCACTGCAATTACCGCGGCTGTTGGCCCGGTGCTCGGCGGCTGGCTGGTCCAACACGTCTCCTGGCGTTCTGTGTTCTTCATAAACCTGCCGCTGGGACTGGTGGTGGTGCTCATCTCCTTCTGGCGCGTGCCCGAGAGCAGGGACACCGAGGGGGATGTGAGGCTCGATTGGTGGGGAGCGGGACTTGCCCCGCTGGCTTTGGGGGCCCTCACCTACGGGCTGATCGACTCATCGCGCGCGGGCTTCAGCGATCCTAGGATCCTGACTGCGCTCGGTGGTGGCTTGTTCTTGCTGGCGGTGTTCATCGCGGTCGAAGCGCGTTCCCGCAATCCAATACTGCCGCTCTCGTTGTTTCGCTCGCTTAATTTCGCGGGCGCCAATCTACTAACCTTCTTTCTATACGCGGCACTGGGCGGCGCGATGTTTTTTGTCCCGCTCAATCTGATCCAGGTGCAGGGTTATTCACCCACAGCGGCAGGCGCGGCTCTGCTCCCTTTCATTCTGATCCTCTTCGTACTGTCGCGGTGGGCGGGCGGACTGGTGAAGAGCCGCGGCGCGAAGTTACCGCTCGTGGTCGGCCCCGTGATAGCGGCGCTGGGGTTTGCCTTATTCGCCATTCCGGGTGTTGGTGGAAGTTACTGGACCACCTTCTTCCCTGCGGTTGTGCTGCTGGGTCTGGGCATGGCGACGAGCGTGGCCCCGCTGACGACAACGGTAATGACGTCAGTGAGCGGGAATCGGGCCGGGGCCGCTTCGGGTATCAACAACGCAGTCTCACGAACCGCCGGATTGCTTGGGTTGGCGGTCTTCGGAATCCTCATATTGCACGCTTTCAACCACGAGCTTGACCGCCGCGTGGAGCGGTTGGACCTGGCGCCCGAAGCGCAGCAGGCACTTGACGAACAACGCATCCGGTTGGCCGGGGCGGAAGTTCCTTCCAGCATCGACGATCAGCAACGCGGGGCGCTGAAGGACGCAATCAATCAATCTTTCATCTTTGGCTTTCGCCTGGTGATGGGGAGTGCGGCGGCTCTGGCGCTACTAAGCTCGGTCATCTCATACATGATGATAAAGGGTAAGACCGCGAAGACTCTC
>JBGPFL010000020.1:0-15883 GCA_041483295.1 Blastocatellia bacterium
AATTGACCTTGCGGGCAAAGAACCCTATCGCTACCCCGGCGATGATGCCCTTGATAGTCGAGCCTACGACGATTCCCATTATCTGCGGCGCTGCTTCCGGAGTGAACAGCGCGGTCAGCCCGTCAAAAATTCCCAGGATGCCGCCAAGCACGAGGCCGAGTATAGGTTTCGACATTTTTTCTCCTCCTTGTTCTGCGGAATTGCTCCTGTCCTTCTATTAAACACTCGGGCGAGTTTCTTTAACGCCGCATTGATAGAAGCACGATAAGCCTCATCAGGAGATAGGCCAGTATCAACAGGATGATGAAGCGATGCTGATTCGCCCACCTCCCCGTCCTCTCAACAATGTTCTCCCGATAGGCCGACACAGGCTTGCCATCCAGGAACCTCACGACGTCGTCTGCCATCTCTTGTGCTGTTCCATATCGCTCTTCACGCTGCTTCGACAGAGCTTTCAATGCCATCGCCTCGATCGAACGCGGAAGCTTGGGGTTGAAGTGCCGCGGTCGCACCGGCGCCTTGTTAACGATCTGCTCACGAGCATCCGCCATCGAGACAGGCTCGAAAGGCGACCGGCCCGCCGTCAAGAAATACAGTACCGCTCCCAACGCATACACGTCGGTGCGTTCATCGAGAAGGTTGGTCTTACCCAGAACCTGCTCCGGCGACATGTAAGCCGGAGTTCCTATCACCATCCCGCCTGCGGTCTCTCCAACCGCTTCGGCCCCGTTGCTCAATGGAAGGGTCGCTCTTGCATCTATGCCCGAATCACCTGAGGTCTCTCGCTCAGCCTGGGCGCCGTTGTCTTGTGCTCGACTCGAAAGCACCTTTGCCACCCCCCAGTCCATCACCAGAACCTCACCGAAAGCGCCCACCATTATGTTCTCGGGCTTCAGGTCCCGGTGAATAACGCCATGAGCGTGCGCGAAGGCTACAGCTTCGCAGACCTTTTGAAAGACTCGCAGAAGGCCCGGCAGCGAGATGTTCTCTTTGACGTACTGATCCAAGTGGCCGCCTTGCACCAGTTTCATCGCGTAGAAGACACGGCCGTCGGCAAGCGTGCCTACGTCGTGGATCGGCACGATGCTCGGATGTTCGAGAAGAGCCACGATCCGAGCTTCTCTGAGCATTCGCGCCGCCAGCTCGCCAGAGGAGTCCTGCAGGTTCATGACCTTCACTGCGAGCTTCCGACCGAGGTTGGTATCCTGTGCTAGATAGACAGTGCCCATTCCACCGGAGGCGACCCTCTGAATCACTCGATACTTCGTTCCGCCGAGGTCGGGTAGATCAGCCTCTTCGCGCAGGCGCTTGACCGTACTGTCCGACAGCCACTTCATTGCGGATCCACTCCCAGTAATGCGCGAGCTTCGCGGCGGAACTCCTCGTCGGTCGCGGTCAGCTCGCGCAGTTTCTCCAGCACGATGCGGCGAAACTCACGCCGAGCGGCTGCAAGATAGTTGGTCACGTTGCTGACCGACAGATCAAATTCTCTCGCGAGATCCTTGTAGCTCGGTGGGGAGTCGGGGTCTTCGAGCACGTAGCGATCGAACAGTCGAAAGTAGATCTCCTTCCCGCCGGCCAGGAGCTCTGATCTAAGAGCATCGACGGCCAGCCCCAGAATACTTCGAACCCATTCGGCTTCGAAGTATTCATCGGTCGCGTTGGGGGCCGGCGGCTCCCCGAGAGCGAGTTGGTCTTCGGCGCTGTCGAAATCGAGGGAGAGGATTACCGCATTGCCGCCGCGTTTGATTCGCCTCGCCGCCTTCTCTTCGTTTGATACGAATCCGTCCAGGCAAGTGCGAAGGAAGGTGCGAAACCTGGCCCTGGCCGGATCGTAGCGGTGGAAGAAGTTCTTCTCGATCGCCGCAACGAAGAATCCTTGCGTGAGGTCTTTGGCATCCTCACTCGACTTGCCCCATTTGATTCGAACGTACTTGTAGACCGGCATCCAGTAGGCGGCAACCAGCAGGTCAAATGCCCGCGAGCGCTCGACCTGGTCCTGACTGCCCGCAGCGACGATGGCTGACAGCCGGGTTATGGGAAATCTGTCGCCGCGCAGTCCTGAGTCGGTGTCATCGGGCATAAGGCCGCGCTCAAGCAACTCGAGGTTTGCGGAGTTGCCGGGTTGCCGGGCGTGCTTATGCTAGCAGACAGCGTGTTGCTGTCAAATGAAAGGCAAAGCAAGGGTGGTACGCTCTGAGCGTGCCCTATCCGCGCCCCGCCACAAGCTGCTTGAAGACCTTCGTCAAAGCAGGCTCGATACCCAGGAGCCGCTGATAGACCGTCACCTGACCGCGATGATACATCTCGTGAGCGACGATGAAGTTGAGCATGACCCGCTTCGGTAGCTGTTTGCCGTCGAACCTGGTCATCGACTGCTCCAGCTTCTCATCCCCAAATTCGCGGACCCGTTCCAAGCTCTCGTCCAACGAACCCCGCAGCAGTTTAAGTATTGCGTCCTTGGTGTCCGCATCCTTCGCCTGACCGGCATATTCGGCGATGAGCGCCGGAAAAGATGCGCGTCTCAGGTTGGTGTCGTCGCGGCATGTCTCGCCGGCGAGCACGCGTTCAGCCTCTACAATGTGTTGAAGGATTTCGAGCACGCTTCGGGTTCCGTCAGCGGCGCGAAATCCAAACTGGTCCGCCGGGATCGCTTCGACCTCCTTAATCAAACCGTTTCGCACATCTTGCCATCCCTCGCATATCTCATCAGTGCTTGCCATAAACTACCTCCGGGTTTTTCTTCAGAGTGTGCCAGTCTACCCGGCTTCGTGCGACGCGTCCAAGCGCGCTCTCCTTTATAGAAGCGCCCTCTGCTCTTTCTATTAAACGTCTTTGAGATTCTCTTTAAAGAACCTGCATGAGTGCGTGAGTGGGCATTGTTTGCACCTTGGCTGCGCGTTCTTACATAACTCTCGCCCATGCCGCCGAAGCAGTTGATGCGCCGCAATGAGCCGGTCGAAGCTCTTCTCCATCTCTTCGTCTACCGCTTCCTGGGCTGAGCGATAAGTGCCCGCGTAGTTCTTCCGCTCTTCGCCGAAGCCGAGCCGGATCATCACGCGCAAGCCATTCGACTCCAGCGCCAGTGTGGGCTCAATGCGCGAGAAGAGCAGTATCTTCTCCGCGCCCGGGCCGCCGATCCCGGGAAACTTCTTCAGAGCTCTTCTCGCCCGGGCCGCCGGCTGCTTCATAGCGCTTGCGAGATCACCTTCGAATTCCCGCAGAGCGATCTGAGCTACTGTCTGCAGTTTGCTCACTCGCGCATCCGGATGCATGCCGCCCAGCGCGGCGACCTCAGACAGATCTTCATCTGAAGCAGAGAGAATGTTCACGGGAGAGAGCCCGACTCTATCGCGCAAGGCAGCGAAGGCTTCTTCACGCTGCTCGTCATTCACAAGATAGGCTACGTTCTCCAGCAGGATCATCTCTAACGGGTCGGTAACCTTCGGCGGCTCCGGCTGCCCATAAAAGGCTTCCAGCTGATCGATTATTGTATGGAATGGTTTTCGAGCCTTCGGCATGTCGCGTCCTTCGAAGAGTGCTTGATCAGGCTATTGTCGGATGCTGCCAGCTTACTGATCCAAGTGGCGCCCTCGGCGTCAGGCAAGATTTCCACGGGAGATCTACTGATATGACGAGCGGCGAAGTTTTTCAACTGCGGCTTCGTTGATGTGCTTGTGTAGGAGCGCGACTAGTTGAGAAGCTTGAACGACGGAGAGGGACACGCTGACCGGGTTGTCGCCGGCGTTGAGCGTCAAAGTCACCAGCCCGCTTTGGTGATCGACCTCAAAAGAATTCTCTGCGGCTTTCAGCGCATCCATATCTTTTTTCTCGCTAAGCGGGACAACGTCCAGCTATTGTCCAGCCGAAGGCGATATAAGGCAAGCGAAAGTTGATATGAGTTCTGAGTACTGAGTTCTGAGCACTGCGTTTGTTCGAAGACAACTCAGGACTCAGCACTACTCATTACTCAGCACTCAGTACTCAGAACTCAGTACTTCCTATTCGAATTGCTTCTTGAATTCCAGGAATTGTTGTTTGAGCTCGCCGAGCTCCAATCGAAGGGTCTCTACCTCTTCCTCGAGCTTCTTCATTATTTCGTTCTCCGCGCGCACCTCCAGAGCTGCCGGTTCGAGCCTGGGCGCGGCGGCCTGCTCTTCGATCTTCTCGATCTTCACTTCGCCGCCCAGCAGGTGCGCATATCGGGACTCTTTCGTTCCAGGCTGGCGCGCGAGCTTGGTCACAAAGGGATGCGGCTCGGCTATCATCAAAGCATCAAGCACCTGCTCTACCTCTTCGAGGCTCTGAAATTCATACATTCGTGCTGTGCGGCCGCGAATCTCACCCACTGTTTGCGGCCCCCGCAGCATCAACACGCCCAGCACGGCGACTTCCTGTTCGGCCAGCGTGAAAGTTTCGGCCATCCTGTGTTCGTATTTCGGCACACGGCTGCCGGCGCCTGTCACCATCCACACAAGTTTCTTCTCGCGCAGGCTCTCGAGAGCTCGCACGACGGTCTTATCGTCGAATGAAACTACCGGCTCGCGGTTCGATACCTGATTGCACGCATTGGTCAGGGCATTGAGCGAAAGCGGATAGTATTCCGGTGTTGTTATCTGCTTCTCGATCAGCGCGCCGAGCACCCGTACCTCGACCCGATTCAGTACAACGGGGGGCTGATCTTTCTTTACGAGTCTTATCAAACTGGGATCGTTTTCCATGATGTCAGCTTTAGTAGCCACGAAAAGGCGCAACGGAAAAGAGATCCGTTTGAACCTTCAACGCTAGTAGACAGTTCCCTTCTCTGTCTACTCTGTGCTTCTTGTGCCTTTTCGCGGCTATTCTCCTCCCATCTCCATTAGCTGCTTCTCGGTTATCTCCTTGATGCCGAGCTTGCGCGCCTTAGCCAGCTTCGAACCGGCGTCCGCGCCAACCACCAGATAGTCGAGTTTCTTCGACACCAACGATGCGATCGAACCGCCTTGCTCTTCGATCCACTTTTCAGCGGCGCTTCGCGGCATCGTTTCGAGTTTCCCGGTGATTATGAAAGTCTTCCCCGTCAGCGGCCCTTCCCTGGCAATGCGCACCTCCCCTTTCATTTTGAGGCCCGCATTCCGGAGTCGCTCCACGAGCTCGCGATTGCGCTCGTCCTGAAAGTACTGATGCACGCTGTGGGCTATTTGCGGGCCTATCCCCACCACGCTTGCGATCTCCTCTTCTCCGGCATTCATTAAGCTGTCGATGTCGTTGAACCTCTCTACCAGCAAAGCGGCCACGCCCTCGCCTACGTGGCGAATGCCTAACGCCAGGAGGACATTTTCGAACGGCCGCTGCTTGCTGGCTTCAAGCGCGTTCAGCAGATTCTTTATCGACTTGTCCTTGAAACCGGGAAGCTCGGCGAGTTGCGCTTCGGTCACCGCATAGAGATCCGCGCTGCTCTTAACAAATCCCAGATCCATCATCTTCTGAACGGTCGACGGACCGAGGCCGCCGATGTCCATGGCGCCACGGCTCACGAAATGATTGAGACCTTCGAAATTCTGCGCCGGGCAATCGCGATTTACACAGTAGGCCATCGCGTCGCCTTCTTCGTGAACTACCTTCTTTCCGCACGACGGGCAGACCTTCGGATATTCGAACACCGTCTCGTTACCAGTCCGCTGGTCCAGAACCGGTCCGACCACCTGGGGTATGACATCGCCCGCGCGCTTAACGACGACCATGTCGCCAACGCGAATGTCCTTGCGGCGTACATCATCTCGATTGTGCAGCGTGGCAAGCTTGATCGTAACTCCGCCAAGCCGCACAGGCTCGAGCACCGCGTAAGGGTTCATCGATCCCGTCCGGCCCACGTTGACGCCGATCTGTTTCAGCCTGGTCGTCGCGATCTGACCGGGAAACTTGAACGCAACAGCCCAACGGGGGTCGCGGCTCACCGTGCCCAGCGAGCGCTGATCGTCCAGGCTGTCAACCTTCACCACCACGCCGTCTATCTCGTAGTCGAGCGAATCGCGCTTCTTCTCCCATTCGCTACAGAACTTGATAACGCCCTCCATTGACTCATGCCATCTGTAATTCGTATTCACCTGAAAGCCCCACTGGCCGAGCATCTCGAGCGCCTGCTTCTGAGTCTCCATCTCCTCCTCATCTTCTATGTGACCAATCGCGTAAGCGAAGAAGGCGAGAGGCCGAGCCGCAGTAACTTTGGGATCGAGCTGGCGAATTGCGCCCGCCGCTGCGTTCCGCGGATTCGCAAACACTGCCTGTCCTTGATCCGCTCGCTCTTCATTCATGGCATTAAAAGCCGACAGCGGCAGATAGACCTCGCCGCGCACCTCCATGAGCGGGATGTGATCGGCGCCCGCTAGCCGCAGGGGAATCTGCTTGACCGTCTTAAGATTCGCGGTGACGTCCTCGCCCACAATCCCATTGCCGCGTGTGGCGCCGCGCACAAAGCGTCCCTTCTCATACGTCAGCGCCATCGCGACGCCATCGATCTTCATCTCGGTCACGTAGGCGATCTCGTCGCGCTCCAGCAGCTTTGCGATGCGTGTGTTGAACGCGCGAAGCTCCTCTTCGCTGAACGCGTTTGCCAGACTGAGCATGGGCGCGCGATGTTCGACCTTATTGAACCGCTCGAGCGGCTCGCCTCCGACACGCTGTGTTGGTGAGTCGGGAGAGGCAAGCTCGGGGTGAGCCTTCTCCAGCTCCAGCAACTCGCGGAACATGCGGTCGTACTCGGCGTCGGAGATTTCCGAGGCATCCTTAACGTAGTAGAGATAGTTGTGGTACTCGATCTTCTGGCGAAGCTCCGCGATTCTGGCGGCCACGCGGTCTATGTCAACGTCGATGGTCATTTTGAATATTGGTCCCTTACTCATCCTGGCGAAAACAGCATGATTGTAAAATAAGACCGCCCAATTTGGCTTCTTCCTTCGGCCCTTCGCGCAAGAGTCCAAAGCTCAGAGTTCAACCTTCAGGTTGTCTGCGCGAAAAGAATCTCCTATTTCTCTGCCAGCCACTGACGACCCGCTCGGCACAGATCCTGAAAACTGCAGACACGGCAGTGATCGGCCGGCCGAACCTCAAAACTCTCCGGCGAGTTCGACGACACAACGGCCAACATCGCCTCGTCAATCGCGCTCGCACAGGCATCGCGCTCGAGTAACCATCGTGGCAGGCTCTTCTCCAAATTGGGATCCAGGAAGTGCAACGTCACTTGAATGCTATCGGCCTTCGGAATCAGCTCGTGAGCCGCCAGCGCGTATGATTGCATCTGCAGCTCGTAGTCGGTTGCTGCGGCATTGACTTCAGTCTGGGCGAAAAGGTTCTCATCCGGATCCGGAGCCAGGAAGGCGAATGATAGTTGCCCCTGTCCCTTATCGATCGGCGGTTGTTGACCACCTCCGGTGCCCCTCTTAGACCGAAAGCGATTCGTCTTGAAGTCGATGATCTCAATGCTCAAGCCATTCGCGTCCTCCCAGACCAGAAGCTTGTCTATCGTGCCCGTCAGAATGCCAAGCGGCCGCCTGAGGCGAAACCGCTGTTCGCTCAGCACCCCCAGCCCTTCCTTGTCCCCTGCAGCACGCCGCGCCGATTCGATCCGCTCTCGCACTTTGCTTGATAGATAATTCCGGGCCAGCGGTTCCAGGTCCTGAACCGCCCGCTCCCGATCCAATTCCGCGACCCGGTCGCCCAGTTCCGCTTCGCGCAGCCGCAACACATCATCCAGGCTGCTGAGCAAGCACTCGATCGGATCGCCATCTACGTACTTCTCACAGAACCGGTGTATCACCGCGCCTCGGAGCGTCGCGTTCAGGTTAGCCGGCGGCTCAGGAGCTTCGGCATCGTTCCAGACCGCAGCCTCTTCGCCGGTCGGCGCATGCAGCACTCGGTCGAAGTAGTACTGCCTCGGACAACGGCGATAGTTGATCAACTGAGTCACGCTGAAGCGATGAGCCGCCCTGTGCCGCTCCACCTCTATCGCGCCGAGCAGCGGAAAAGCTTCTGCGGCCGGTTCGGGCAGATTGATCACCTCTTGCGGCTCCTGCTTCCCAATCAACTCAATCGGCACAGCAGCCACAGGCTCGTCGCGCAGATTCACGGCCACGCTCACCGCGACTCTCTCGGCGATGTTCGTTACCCCGTTCTTAACAGTCTCATCCAGGCCAAGCGCCTGGGCGATCCATCCGAGCCAGTTTCCGCGGCCGGTCTTCAAGTCCTTGGCCGCTCCCGACAAGATCAGCCGATCCCGAGCGCGCGTAGCCGCGACATACAGCAATCGCATGTTCTCGAACTGGTCGCGCAACTTCGCTCGCTCACGAAGCCGGGCCATCGTGTATCCGGCAACTCGCCAGCCTCGCCCATCCGGCACCTTCACTGTCAGCCCGAGATGCCGGTCCAGCAGATACCATTCGCTTCGCACCTCGGCCAGACGATGAAGCTCAGGCAGTATCACCACCGGAAATTCGAGACCCTTCGATTGATGAATGGTCATCAATCGAACGGCGTCGGCCGAGTCGTCCATCTGGCCTTCGCTTTCGCGCCCGCCCGCGGCTTCAAAGTCACGAATGAAGCGAACGAAGTCCCGAATCATGTGGGCGCCGGATCTCTCGAAGCGCTCCGCCAAAGTGAAGAGCTTTTCAACATTGGCCAGCCGTTGCGCGCCATCGAAGGTCGCAGCGATCACACTCCTGAACTCGGATGTCTCGACCGCAAATCTGAGGAGTTCAGCGAGACCCGACCTGTTTCTACGCGTCACAACTTGTCTCAGCCATTTGCGCGCTCTCCACAGCACCGCGAGGCTGCCGGGCGGGATGAACTCCATGTCCTCGGGCTGCTCGAGGCCGGCGACCAGATTGCGAATGCCGCCCCGCCTGCGCAACGCTCCCCGCTCCATCCCGGCTCTCGCAGGAGCGCATCTGATCGTCAACAGTTCATCGTCGGAGACTCCACACAACGGAGACCTGAGCACCGCCGCCAGCGCCAACTCGTCGGTCGTGTTATCGAGGAAACGCAGCAACTGAATCAGGTCTCTGATCTCCTCGCGCTCGTAAAAGCCCTTGCCCTGAACGGTCAAATAGGGAATTCCCGCATGGCGCAGCGCCGCTTCGTAAATCCACGCTTCGGTCATCGCCCTGAACAAGAGCGCGATGTCTCGAAACTCGAATCTGCGCCCGCAGCCTTCGTCACCAACTTCGACCAACTTTGCGATCCGTGTCGCCACCTGCCATGCGTCGCGCTCACGGGGAGTCTCCTGGGCTGTAGCACCCGGTTCAGCATCGGCTTTCTGTTGTGAATCGCCCGGCCTCAGATCGATCAACAACTCAACCAGTGGAGGAGTGTCTGCACCTTCGCGCTCCGCCTCGCTCTCTTCGTGCTCGACAAAGCCGAGATCCTTCATCTCGGCAGCCTCTGCATCTTCGGCCGGCGTGAATATGCGTTTGAACAGTAGATTAAAGAAGTCGATCAGCGGTGGCTGGCTGCGAAAGTTCAAATTGAGCGGCTTGGATTCTCCGCCCTCCGCTTCAAGCGCCTCGGTCATCTCGCGAAAGACATCGACGTCCGCTCCTCGGAATCCATAGATCGATTGCTTGCGGTCCCCGACGACGAAGAGATTCGCGCGATTGCCGGGCTCCAGCGCCAACCTGGTCATTAGGTCCCGTTGCAGAGTGTTGGTGTCCTGAAACTCGTCGACCAGGTAGAAACGATACCGGCGCGAAGCCCGGCGCAAGACCTCGGGGCGATCGTCCAGAAGCTTGAGCACTCGCAGCTGCAGATCGTCAAAGTCGAGAGCCGACATCCGCTGTTTCTCTTCCTGCATGCGCTGCTCGATGCGCGCCAGAACTGCCATCAACTCGCCCGCATACTGCCTGGCATAGAGATCGAACCAGAGCTGCGGGACTCGCCCGCCCAGCTTCTGCTTCCATATCAATTCGTCGAGCGCTTTGACGAGGTCGCCGATGGCCCCCGACGCAGTAGGCCTGGTCGTCTCGCGAAACTCCTCGACCGCCTGGCAGTAGTCTGCCAGCGATGACCACGCCAGTTGGCCGGCGAGCATCCGGGCAGTCATCTCCAGCAGCACTTCCCTTAAGAGAGGCCATCTCCGCAAGGCCTCTACGCGCTTGCCCTCCGCGCCCCTCGAAAGCGGGCCTATGGCGATGAACTCGGACATTCGCGCGTTCAGCTCTTCGAGCGCGTCTTTGTAGTCATCGATGGTCGCGTGATTGTCAGCAGTCCGGCGGGCCACCCGCTCGAGGTTCAAGCCCTGATTGCGCATCCCTCGAAAGATGCCGATCAGTCCCTCGGCCAGTCTCACCCTGCCCACCCCGGCGGTCAGCCGCGTGATCGTTTCGTGGCCTGAGTCGATAAATTCGGTGAGGGCTTGTTCGACGACTGATTCTTCGAGCATCGCAGATTGGTGCTGGTCCAGAAGCGCGAACTGGGGATCGATGCCGGCTTCGGCCGGAAATTCACGAAGGAGTCTCGCGCAGAAACCGTGAATGGTGGTGATGACGGCGCCATCGAGCGTGCGCTTGTGGCGCATCCAGGTTCTGCGTTCGTCGGGTGCGGCTGAGCGGAGCAACCGGTCAAGCTCCTCGCGCAGCCGTTCGCGCATCTCGTTGGCGGCGCGATTGGTGAAGGTGATGGCGACGATCTGGTCTACCGTGATGTCGCGGGTGCGAAGGATATGGAGGTAGCGTTCGACCAGTACGGTGGTCTTGCCCGCGCCCGGCCCGGCGGTGACAGAGATATGGCGATCGAGCGTATAAGCAGCTTCTGCCTGTGCCGGCTTTAGTTCTCGCACGTTGGTCATTACTGCAGGGGCAGCCCTTGCAAGGTTGCTATTCCTTTCCTCGAATACGGAATGTCTCGTACCTGCACACCGAGGAGAAGTCGCAGCGGGGGCAAGTGTCCTTCGGCGCTGACGGCCTCACGCGGAAGCGTCCTGCCTTCATGCCGTCAATGAACTCCCACATTCGCGCTTCCATCTCACTCCGCACTTCGCGCCACTTACCCTCGGTAAGGCTTGCCGCGATGTTGCCGCCGAGCTTCGTGTAGTCATTGAAACTCGCTCGATACAGCCCGCGATTGCGCCGGTCCTGCCTGCCGCGCAAAACATAATAGCCGCCGCCCGCAATCGGCTGGCCGCGCAAGAAGAGTTGCTCGAGCGCCGTCAGGTAGATCCCGATCTGAAGATCGCGGCCTTCTCGCATGTCAGCGACGCCGGCGCCCCTCGACAATTTGTAGTCGTACGCGATCACCGTCCCGTCCGGGGCTATATCGACGCGGTCTATGCGGCCGCGAAGTAACACTTGTTCAGCCTGCCCTTCAATCGGCTCCGGGCGTGAGCGCTCGAGGCATTGACGCGTCGAATTCGGATCGCCGTCATCATCCTTCATTCCGAAACCCAGCTCGAAGTAGGTCGGGCGCATGGCCTTCGCACCATTCGCATTTTCTTGAAGACTCAACTCGTATATCAATACCTGATCCAGCAGTACCTTTCTTATCTCTCGGTCGATGCGCCAGACCTGCGGGTTGAGCGGCGGCACCGCACGCTCGTGTTCGTCAAAGACCCCATCGGCCACATGCTGAAGCTCAGCCCGAAGTTCCTCACGATCCAGCGAGGTGATTTGTTGCGATCGATGCCGCTCAAAGAATCGCCTGAGGACCTCGTGAAGCAGCCGTCCGGCGTCGAGCGCTTTCAAATCGAGAGCGGCCTCGCCCCGAGGGTCGAGCCTTAGAACCCGCTCAGCATAGAACTTGAACGGGCACTTGCCATACAGACTCAGTTCGCTTGCGCTAAAGACGTGCCGTTGCCCGAACTGCTCATCAAGCATTTCGATAAGCCTGGGCTGTGAGATCTCCCCATCGAACTCCGTGAATCGCTTCCCTGCCCTCTCCCGCTCGATGTTGATACGATCCGATGCCCACCAGCTTAGATACTTCTCTTCCGTCGCCCACGAAATCGCCTGCTCTATGTAAGGAAGCGGCAGGAGATTCGCGCCTTGCGAATGATGCCGATGCCGCTCGCTTTGACGAACAAGAGCTACCACGGCCTCGGAACTGGTCGATGCCCGAAACAACTCCCGGCCGTCAAGATCGCGGCGCACAATCTCTGAAGCTATCTCGAACGGCGCGGCTGCTTGCCTCACCTCCTCGATGTAGTAAGAGGCGACCGTCTCGGTGTCGCCTTCGAGCATCAACGGCCTGCTCAGGTAGAGCCGCTCGGTTGCACGGCAAGCCGCTTGATAAAAGTAGTGCTCTTCCTTGAGCAACGTGGCAGGGGAGATGTCTTCAAGAGTCAACCCATATTCGCTCAGCCGCTCGCGCTCCTCGTGTGGATAGATCCAGTCGCGCGGCGTGCGCAGCGGAAAGCCGCCCTCGATCAACCCGGCGATGAATATCGCCCGGAACTGCAGCCCTCGGACATCGGTCGCTTCCAACACCTGCAGTCCATCGCGATCTCCTCCGCTCATCCCGATCGCCTCCCCTTGTCCCCGCAAACAACGCGTCACTTCATCGATCAGCGAAGCGAGTTTGGTCGACGGTGGGGCCGGCTCCACTCCGTTTGCCGAGTCTCCCGAGTCGCCCATGACAGCTTCGGCGATCTCGACGCTTCGCATCGCAGCGATGAAGGCCCGGCGCATCCCCTCCAATCCGCGCAGATCGAGCGTGGCCCTGGGCAGCTCCTCTTCCGACAATAAGCTTCGCGACTTTATCCTGCCGGCAAATTCAAGGCGCTCAAGTAAGAGCAACAACGAATGGCGAAGATCGGCCGGCTGGCCCTCCATCGGCGTCTGGCCGATCAAGCCGCTTATGTAATCAATCAACATCGCGGCCCAGGCGATAACAGCCGGATGGACTTCGCGCGCGAGCCTCGGCTTCACTTCGGAGCCTGGCTGCTCAATCTCCGGCGGGACTTCGGAGACGTTCTCGGATTCCACATCGACGGATACGAGGCCATCAGCCTCAGTGTCTTCGTCATCGACCAACTCAGCATCTGCCGGCCTCGCGGTTCGCCCGGCCAGTCTTCGCGCCCGCGATATCCAATCTGCAACGCACATCTGTCCGCCTACGAAAGCAATCGCATTCTCAAGCTCGTCCACATTCCAGACAGCAGGTTCCTTCACGCCATCGCTACGCGCCCTTTTCAGAAGCGGCTCCTGCTCGCGCTCGAATCTCGCGTGCAAGGCAGCGACATCCGCTTCGGCTGGGCGAAAGTATTCGGACTTGAGCAGGTCGGCCAGGTCGCCGATCTTCGCGCTTCCGGCCTCTCCCATCTGGCGCAGCAACTGGAACATCTTCAAGGCCGCGCGAACCGCGGGCACTTCCACGAGTGCGCTGCGGCGTTCAATGGCGCAGGGTATCGCCTCGTCTTCAAAGATCCGGGCGATGGCGTCGGAGTACGCCGCACGCTGGCGAACTACGAGTGCGATCTCCGCAAGCCTGTAGTCTTCCAGCAGCACTAGCCGCTTGATCTCTTTTGCAATGGTGCGTATCTCGGTTTCGCGGTCGCTGCATTCGAACAGGCGGATGTGTGGTTCTTCTACCGCAGTCTCAGAAGCAGCTTCCGGAGCCTGTTCCAGGGCGCTGACCATTTCGCCGTTCTCATCCCGGTCCCCAACTTCAAAGTCTGCGGTCTGTCCCGCGAAAGGGTTGAACAAGCGCACCCTCAGCTTAGACAAGACCCCGGCGACCGGCTGTTCTTCGACGGTCGCGCACACTTCGAAGTCCGCGATGGAACCGAGCTGCCTGATCGTGCCCTCGTATGGGCGGAAGATTTCCGGGTTACGTTCGTCCCCGTTCAAATTCACTATCGCTTCGGGAACCTGCGGGATGAGCAATCGCAGGATCTCGCCTTGAATCGGAGTGAAGTCGAAGAAGCCATCCAACACGAGCAGCCGCACCTGCCCTAGCCACGGCAGCTCGACCCGCTTGCCTGCCACTTCACCGCGCAGCACTGAAAGCGCGCGCAATTGATCGGCATCGGCTTCGGTCAGATGAAAGCGATCCAGGGCGGCGGAGTACACCGAATAGATCAGGCTCATCTCCCGGTCGAAGTCGATCTGGCGCGGGACACTTGCGCCGTCATCCGTGAGGGGTTCATTCAAATCTCGCGCGCGGGCCCGAACAATCGTTTCAAACTCGGCCGCAGTTTTAGCTGCTCGCTGCATCTCGCCTACCAGCGAGGCAACGCTGTTAACGCAGCCTTCACTGTGAGCGAGCGGCGCCAGGGCGTTGAGCTTGCCGGCGCGGGCCAGTCCCCTGATGATCTGAGCCAGGAGGCTGCGCTTGAGCGGCAGATCTTCGCGGTCTATTGGGATGCGAGGAAGAAGCGGGAGACCGGTCTCTTCTTCGATCGTGGTCGCCAGTACGTGCCTCACGAACCCACGAAACAGGTGTACAGGAAGCGATCCCCAAACGCCCCGGTTGCGATCGCCGTCGAGCAGCCTTGCGGTCACCAGTTCCAACAACGGATAAGAAGCCGTCAGGTAGAGAACCGAGTCGGCTCGACCTTCGAAGATAAGCCCGGCGCATCGCTCAACAATGCGCGCGCGGTTGTTGCTCAAAACAGGACCAACCCAGATTTGCCTTGCCATCCCCGTCCTTCTCTAAAACTCTTGCGGCCGCGCATCCTAAGAACGCTGCAGGCGTGTTTGCTCCGGCTGCCCTATCCTTAGCCAACCGACGCTCGCCTCACCTTCCCCATACCGCGACCATTCGCTCATAGACCTTTCGCGTCAGCCTCACATCGTTCAGGTTATACTCCCTGATCTCGGCCAGCTTTCCTCCGTGGTAAAGGTCGAACACGAGGCTTCCCTCGACCTCTTCGGTCTTACTCGATTGCAGGCCCAATGCCCAGGCCAGATCATCAAGGCTCACGCGATTTCTCGAGCCGAGCCACCAGCGCAGCATCGTGTCGTAGACGCCTCGCGGATTGTATTCGCTTAGATTCACGAAAGGAGCGCCGGCAATGTTGTTGACAAGGCAGCGCTGAAAGATAAAGGGAAGATCGAAACCTAATACGTTGTGGCCCACAATCTCGTCTGCTTCGGAATCAAAGTCTGACATCAGTGTAAGAAACTGTCTGAGCGCTTGAGGCTCAGGTTGCTCCAGCCCATCAGCGGCAATTCCAAATACGTGCTCGGTTGAATTCGGCCTCGATCCTTCGATCTCAGGCACGGGTCCGACGTGAACGGCGATGGAGAGAATGCGGCCCGAGGTCGCCGCAAGGCTGCCCAGCCGGTAGGCCTCCTCCTCTTCGGCCGCCGCGGCTTCGTTGTATCGCTCCTGCTGCTCAGATCTCATCTTGCCGAGTCGCGATGCGCGCTTCAGCCTGAGCGCGGCGCGTTCGCGAAACTCGGCCAGTGCGATTGTCTCGATGTCGAGAGTGTAAGCTCGCGGCAAGGCCGGCTCGGCGCCTTGAAGCTCGCGGTATTTTTCAATGGTGATTGGCCTGTACTCCGAGAGCACGATCTGCGGCTGATTCTGAAAGGTCTCCAGGCGGCCTACGATTCCCCACAGCCCGGGCTTGAAGGGCGTCCCTTCCCCGGCCGCCTGGCTTGGGACTTTGATCGAAACACTGCCGCTGGCGTTGCGCGCATTTGCCAGATGAAACAACTCGCCCTGTTGCGTTCTTCTCTCTCGCACCGAGGTCACCACAACGGCGAGCCACATTTCCTCGCCGGGTTTCAACTCTGCTATCGGGATGTTGCCTTTCATATCGAAATACCCCCATTCGCCCACATCACCTTCGTGACGGAAGATGATGTCACGCCGAACTCATAATCGCCATGCTGAGGCGCGTATTCGATTGACAAATCTTCGCGCTTCTTCGACAATCTTCGACAGATTTTCCGAGCAGGAGTATACGAAGAAT
>JBGPFL010000021.1:0-15871 GCA_041483295.1 Blastocatellia bacterium
CCCAACATACGTGCCGTAACCGTCCGGCAATTCCATGATGAACTCATGACAGTGCGCTTTCTTGGCGGCGGCGATCACGTCTTCATCGGTAGCTGACCGTTCGCCGTAGCGAATATTTTCCATGAGCGTGCGGTGGAAGAGAATAGGTTCAGATCCTCGGTGATTGTTGTTCATTTCAATCGCCCTTATAGGAGTTGATAGTCAAAGGGGTTTCGGCGCACTTCTCTCAAACGTCGTTCAGTCATTTCGGTCGGTTTCCGGGCCATCGCATCGCCTAACGGCTCGCCATAAAATGGCCATACGAAACCGGCTGAAGTTTCCCGCCTTTAATACGCATAGTCAAGTTGGTCTTGAGCTTCGGTCAATTACGAAGCTCATCTGGGCCAGTTCGGGCAACTACGAGTAACTCCAATAAAAAGCGCGAGCGGAACAGGTGCGTTACCGGCGACATTCAAAAGCCGAGGTCGATGTTGGCTTGGAGGTTATGGTGTCGGAGTCGTTCTGAGTAATGAGGCGATGGTTCGAGAGGCGGCAGGAAGGAGCGTGCAGGGATATTCATCATGCCTTAGCGGCCTGTTCCCTGACCCACTTGCGCAGTTTTCGAATCCACGGAATCGAATCCAGGGACGCATGCTCGTCAATCAGTTCCATTAGCACTGCTGGGGTAAGGATCGGCAGGGCCAGACTGGCGTGGCGTTCGACATAACATCCACCTTCAAGCGCAAGGATCGTCAATAGGGTGCCGTCGTAGCGCCATATTTCAGGAACCCCCAGCGCCGCATAGATTCCCAGCTTCTTCATTGAGTCCGTGGTTACATCGATCTCGATGATCAGATCAGGGGGAGGATCGACTAGCAGATCAAGTTCACGCCGCCCTCGCAACCGGGCAACGTTCTGAATGTAGAAACACGCATCAGGCTCGAAGCCCCGACCCACATCCTCCCGCTTGAAGGTTGTTGATCCCAAACCTCGTTCGTTGATGCCCAACTCTTCAGTAACAACGTCCACGATCCGGGCGAGCGCATATTTGTATTCTTCGTGTTCTCTGGAAGGGCTCATTATCTCCAGATCTCCTCTGTCGAAATTGAAGCGGGGCACGCTGTGGTTGCCACGTTCATCGAGCAGGCGCTCGTAGGTCTCCCAACTAACGTTGCGAAGAATAACCTTTTGTTCTGTTGGGGCGAGAACTGTAGCCATGATTCAGTATCCGTTCGAATTGATTCTTTCTATAGCTCGAATTGTACCCTTTGGTTTAGGCAGAGGCAATGATCCTGCAATACCCTGCGCAGAATAGAAGCAGACTACGCTCAGGAAGCCACGGCGGCTTGACTAGCCTGCTGCCCCTTCCTTGATCAGCGCTCGCCCGATCACCATCCGCTGAATCTGATTAGTCCCTTCGTATATCTGCGTGATCTTCGCATCGCGCATGTACTTCTCTATCGGGTAGTCGCGGCAGAAGCCGTAACCCCCGAACAACTGGACCGCGTCCGTAGTCACCTTCATCGCCGTATCGGTCGCGAACACCTTCGACATAGCCGAGATCTTCGACACCTCTTTCACGCCTGCGTCCACTGCCCGAGCGGCCGCATAGACGAGATGCCGCGCCGCCTCAACCTGTATTGCCATGTCGGCAAGCATGAACTGGATTCCCTGGAACGACGCTACGGACTGGCCGAACTGATGCCGGTTCTTCGTGTATTCGAGCGCGAGATCGAGCGCTCCCTGCGCTATTCCCAATCCCTGAGCGGCAACAAAGGGCCGCGCCACGTCGAGGGTCATCATCGCGTGCTTGAAACCTCGGCCCTCGACTCCCCCGAGCATTTGATCGGCCGGCACGCGGCAGTCCTTGAAGTGAGTCTCGTTCACCGGGACGCACCGAATTCCCATCAGATCTTCGCGCTTACCTATCTCGAAACCGGCCGTCCCTCGCTCCACGATGAAACCGGTCACGCCGCGAGTTCCTCTCTCGCGGTTCACCGTGGCAAACACGGTGAAGATGCTGGCCGCAGCGCCGTTGGTCGTCCACTTCTTATCGCCGTTTATGATGTAGTCATCGCCGGCTCGTTCGGCCCGCGTGCTGAGACTACCCGCGTCCGAGCCGGCAGCCTTCTCCGACAGCGCAAATGCGATGAGGTTCTTACCGGCGGCTATGTCGGGCAAGTACTTCTTCTTCTGCTCTTCGGTGCCGCCGAGAATGATCGGCAAGGAGCCGAGCGCGTTGACGACATAGGTGCATCCGATTCCCCCGCAGGCGCGAGACAGCTCTTCGCACACAAGGCAGAGGTTGAGCAGGCCGGAGCCTTTTCCGCCAAAGTCTTGCGGTATCCACATCCCCATCATCTCGGCATCTTGAAGAGCTTTGATGACGCTCCAGGGATACTCACCCGTCCGGTCAAGCTCAGCCGCAATCGGCCTGAGGTACTGCTCCGCAATTGAGCGAGCCAGGTCGCGATAGTAGATATTGTCCTTAGTCAGTAGTTCGTTCACAAATCGGTCCTCCTTGCCTGCCGGGTCTTGTCTTGATTGGGAAAGCGGATTCTATCTTTCGCGTACTGGCCAGTCAAACTGGTCACATCAGGCGGGATGGTTCTGGGAAATCGACGAATGAGGAAAACAGATGGATCAGTTTCCAGCGGCAACCAGGACTATTTCGTCCGAGGCCATTGCCAGCAACTGCTCTTCAACATGTTCGCGCAATTGAGCGGGCGTCATCCGGACCATCTGCTCCATCGTGTAGGTAGCAAGAACGCGTTTGGCCACTTCGTACCCCAACAAGTATCCCCCACGCGGCGGGACTGTCGGATCGGCAGTGTTAGTGAACCATGACTCGTATTGCTCGGGCGGCGACTCGTCTCCGAGAAGCTTGAGGAATCGGCGGCTGCTGAACATCAGGTCAACTTCCTGGGCAGCCAGCTCATCGTCCGAGAAGTGCAGGTAAGCGGATGTCGGAAGATAGGGATAGATCATTTCTGTGCCCGCCACTGCCATACCTTCGATTATGAGCGGCATGTGACCGGTTCTGAACTGTGCGGGCGACGCTTCTCTCATCAAGAAACCGAAGTGGTAGAGGTGAAACAGCTCGTGAGCTATGACCATCTGGAACTGCTCGGCGGTATAGTCGGAGAGCACGTCGCCGCCCAGACAAAGCGTATCCGGAACACCCTCCTCGTTCTGCACCGGCCGGACCGATCCGTCGAACATGAACATGCTGGGAGCGATGTAGATGTCGCGAGCCTGAGAGTATTCCGGAAACCGCGACTTGAAATCCAACAGACCTCGCTCCACGAGTTCGGGAGCCGTCTTGTTGAACTCTCTAATCGCCGCAATCTGCCACGAGATGCGCAGCAGGAATTGATCCAGCATCACGCGGCGGGCGCTTTCGTCGGCGCCCCGATAGACCGCCCTTTCGAAATAGTCGCGGTGCTTGTTCTCGACCATGCGTGTCCACGCGCGACGCTGCCGGCGAAGGCTCATGTCCCTGGACTGGTCCCAGAAGAGAAGCAGGTCATCCAGGACGTTGACAACCTTGTGCTCGTCGAGTCCGGAAACGGCATCCGGGATGGGATTAGCATAGAGCGAAGAGAGCCCAAAAAGAAAAAAGAGAGCGATGGCTATAAGGGTCTTCTTAAGGATGGACATCTATCGCTCCCTTCTATGATTCTGATTGCCGCTGGTGGCGCCCGGCGCTACCACTGAGAACGCAAATGAGCGTGGAAAGTTGCAGCTATTCCACCACATTTTGCCTCTTGGTTTCAAAACTTTCTTCTTCAAGTCGACTCTATCTCACAGGCAACTCTAACACGAATGCCGGAATAGGGAAGGCTTTATCCCTGTCCTGTCATATGCGCCGCCGCCCTGGCACGCTTCCCTCCCGCTCCGATGCCTCCGCCACCTGAAGGTCTCTTCGACTAGCCCTGCGAAGAACATAGGCGCCCCTAATCCGACGATAGGCGGCGTTGGGGTTGGGTTGCTGCCAAATGGACGGGGGCTTCTCGCGGTTCTTCATCTGTGTCATCTGCGCAATCTGCGGACTAATATCTCGCGGTGAAAAAAAAGGGCGATCCGCAGATGTCGCAGATTCCACAGATCAGAACGAATGAATTTTCAAATTGCTCTCATCTCGGTCACGGTAGAGGTTGGTTGGTTAAGAAGGCGCCGTGAAACATTGACAAACATGCGTTGTATGAATAGAGTAGGCGCGCCTTTCTGCAGTTCTGGACATTTCACCCATCGGAGTTTTTTGGGCTCCGGCACAGCTTTGGTTTGGTCTTCAAGGGTGGCGCAGGACAAGACCCCGACGGAGCATCGCGGCTTCCACATTCGCGCTTTTACAGGAGTCCGATTGAATACCAACTCAGTTTACCGAAACTCACTGCGCGCGCTGACGGCGTTGGCCTTCGCCACGCTGGCCCACGCCGCTGTTTTGGGCCAGGTGCCCTCACCTACTGAACCTGAGGCACCTCCAGGCCAGCAAGTTCCAGATGGAAATCAAAATACCTCGCAAGATGTGAACGCCGCGAAGCCGGCTCAGGCGGGCGGTAGCATCCACTTCCTCAGGATTCTGCTGCGGGATCAGAAGGCCATCTTCGGAAGCCCGCTGGCAATCAAGCGACGCGACGCGAAGTGGCTTGTGCCCCTTGCAACCGCGACCGCTGTTTTGATTGCAACTGACCGGCGAGCCTCCGATGAACTCACGCCCGGGCATGATCCCCTCGGGCGCAGCAAATCGATCTCGTCGCTGGGTTCGGGCTACGTGACCTTCGGCACAGCTGGTTCTATCTTCGCTCTCGGAGCGCTCACCCACCACGAGCACCTCCGAGAAACAGGAGCGCTTGGGCTCGAGGCCCTTATCGATAGCGCCATCGTTGGGGGCGTGATGAAAGCGGCAACCGGGCGCCAGAGACCGAGCCAGGGTGACGGGGACTTTTGGCGGGGCGGGAACTCGTTTCCTTCGGGCCACACGATAACCGCCTGGGCGCTGGCGACCGTGGTCGCAGAGCAGTACCACGACAAACCGCTCGTTCGAATTGGGGCATACGGTATCGCCGCCGCAATCGGCGTATCGAGATTTACAGCAGGCAGCCACTACCCCTCAGATGTGCTCGTAGGCGGCTCGCTTGGCTATCTCATCGGACGCTATGTAGTCAGAGCGCACGGCAAAGACGCAGGCCGCAGATCGCCCTTGATCACACCATATGTCAACCACCCGACGCGAACGGTCGGCGCGAGAGTCTCGCTGCCGCTCTGAAAAGAGCTAGCTTCAGAAGTGATAGGTTAAGCCAAGGACTCCATGCTGAGATCGCAGAAGCGACTCGGCTTCGCCCATGAATACACTTCCCCTCTGACGCGTGCGTGTGAACTTGTACTCGACAAGCGCGTAGATCCCGCCCTTCAACCGCACCTCAGCCGCGCTACCTAGCTGGAAGGCAAGCCGGCCCACTTCGAACTGCTCCTGCGGCTGCTTGTCAATCGTGCTTTCTGTGTGCGGTAGCGTGGGGCCGGCTCCGAAGCGCGCCTCCACGATGAACCTGCTCCGCTTGCCTTGCGGGTCCGCTTTGATTCGATGGCGTCCCACGACATTGAACAGCAACAGGTTCACACCGTGCGAGATGTTGAAGCGCTGGACAATCTCGCCAAGAGGAAGCTCGCGATCGACCGGTTGGCCCAGATGCGTTCCGCTGGCCGAAACCCGCTGATCCGGGTCGGTAAAGACTTTCAAGTGCACCAACTCGGCTTCAAACCCCAACGAAGGGAACCGCCCGGTGAACATTCCGCCCCGAATGCCGTAGTAGAGAGGTCCATCAAACGACTTGCCGCGGTAACGTACGCGCTCGAATCTGATCTGAGTGGCGAGTGCGGGCTGCGAAACAGTCAAAGAAGATGCATAAGTCCTCGCGCTGCCCATGTAGTATGAGATAGCGAATTCCCGCCTGGTCTCGCCTGGCGAGGGACCATTGTCGGAAGGCCGCCACTCGACGCCGGGAACCTGGGCGAGCACCCGCCGCCCGAAAGGCGCACAAAAGAGGAGCGCGATTATTACAAGAACTGTGCGGAATCCGCACGGCGACGAGATCATCCGCTCTCGAACTCCGCTCTATGGTGAAAGTCGCTCGTATAATTCGAACTGAATATCAGCCTCGTCGAACATTTCAAGCCGCCGATAGGCTTTGCTCAAATAGTAGTGTGCCATCGCATGCTTTGGTTCGAGCGCGATCGATCGCTTGAGTACATCAACCGCGCGCCGGGTGGTAATTTCGTCCAGCGATCGCTCGGACATGATTTCATAGGCCACGCCAAGCTGATAGTGGCCCTCGTGATCGCGGGGCGACAGCCCCGTGTACTCCTCGAGCATCTGAGCGGCCTCTTCGTAGTAACCGGCCGCAATCAGCGCCGTGCCGAAATTCAAATAGTAGGTCTTGATGGTTCGGGTGTAGGCCGCGTCGGGCAGCGCTTTGCGATACTCGACCGCGGCCATGAGGTTCTCCCCTGAAGCTTGATATGCGAGCCCGCGCAGATGATGCGCCCGCGCGCTCGACGGATCAATCTGAATCGCGCGTTCCAGATATGGCACCGCCTGCCTGATCTGTTGCTTCATCAGATAGAACTTGCCGAGATTCACCAGCGTGTGGAAGTGATTCGGGTCCATCGCAAGCGCGAGGCGCCATTCATCCATCGCGGCCGCCTCGCCGCCTCGGGAAGACTGGATCTCTCCCATCAGGCTGTGTGCTTGTGCCGTATCGTAGGTCTCGACCGAGTACGAAATGAATTGTTCTGCCCGGCTCTGATCGTCGCGTTTGATCGCCGCGAGCGCAGCCGCCAGCAGAAACTCCGCGTTCGCGCTCGGCAACGAAGAACCGCCGCTGAGGTATTGTAGCGGCGACGTGGCGCTCGTCAGTAATTCTTTCACGTTGCGCGCAATCGTCTCTTCAGTAGTGCCCACGCGGCGAGGGGCGTTGAACTCAATCAGGGCGTTGTCGTCGGTGTTGATGAGCGAACCGGCGCCAAACCGCCCGAGCTCCTCGGGGCCCATGTAGAAACGAGAGAAGAGATCGCCCTCGGTAGCAGTGTCGATGCGCTTAAAGTCAGCCGCAACCTTCGGGTCGGCCAGGTGGGCTCGAATCACGGCCCGGTCGAGGCTGCGCGCGTTCTTGCTGCCAGTGAGCATTAGATCCCCTTCCGACCCGCGAAAGAGATACACAAACGGAAAGGCCTTGCGGAAGGTCGCAATCAGGGTCCGCACGTCCTCGGGCGACATCTCGTAAATCTGCAGCCACTGGCTGAACAGACCGTCCTCCTTTAGCCGCTCAGCGCCGCGCTTGAAATACTCGATCGTGAACAGACTTGCAACACCGGACACCCAGGGATTCGACGGCTCGGACACGATCACGTCGAACTTCTCGTCCGTCGTGAAGATGAAGTTGCGGCCGTCGTTCGAGACCAACCGCAGGCGCGGATCTTCCAGCGGGCGGTTGTTGACGTCGTCGAAATGATGCGAAGCCTCAACAACGGCGGGCTCGAGTTCCACGCAAGTCACTCGCCTTATCGGGAACTGCTCGATCGATCCCAGGGTAACGCCGCTGCCTAGCCCGATCAACAACACGTCGTCCGTCTGCTCACGCATCAGTAACGGGATCGTTCCGATCAGAACCTGCGTCGGCATGTCGCCCGTAGTCGAGGCCTCGGGTTTGCCGTTGACCTTGAGCACGCGCTCGCCCTGCTGCCGCTGAACGGCTACAGTCGCCGTGATCCCCTCTTTGTAGAAGATCGTCTCTCCCTGGCCGAGCTTCAGATAGTCGAATAGCTCTTTGCGGGTCAGACTGCTCATCGAAGGCGCGTATCGATAGACGGCGCTCGACATCACGTCAGAGTCCCACGGCACGTTGACGACAGCAACCATAGCGGCGAGCACGAGGGAGAGTACCGCCGCCAACGGCGATGCGAGGCGGAGGCGCGACGGGAAGGAACCGCCGCGAGACTTTGCGGTCGCCCGCCATGGGCTGGACTTTGCCAGAAAGAGCGCGGCGGCGATGACGAAGTTCAGGGCGGAGCAAAGCTTCAAGCTCCCCAGCAGTCCCAGCCAGGGAATCAAAACAAATCCGCTTGCAAACGACCCGGCTATGGCGCCCAGCGTGTTGGCTGCGTATGCGTTGCCGACGGTCTGGCCCGTGCTCCCCACGTGCGCGCTGCGAGTCGTGATTCTAACGACAAGCGGAAAAAGAGCACCCAACAGCAGAGTCGGCACAATCATTACCAACGAAGCGATGAGGAATCGCGAGAAGAGCAGGATTCCAAGGGCCGACCCTTCAAGCCAGCGATAAACCTGTACAAAGACATACGGCAGATCATTGAACAGATAAGCGCCAACCAGCGACGATAGGCCCACGCCGATCTCGATCAGAGCAAACGCCAACACGGGCGTCCTTATTCGATCTACGAAGCGCGAGGCCAAAGACGCGCCAATCGCCAGTCCGATCAGAAACGTCGTCAGCATGATGCTAAACGCGTAGACCGAAGAGCCGATGATCAATGAAAGCACCCGGCTCCAGATCACTTCGTACGAGAGCGCGATGAACCCGCTCAGCGCGAAGCTAACCAGCACTACCAATACACCCCGTCTTCCCAGCGCCTCACCATCAGAAATGCCGCTCGCATTCCGAATAGCTCTTGGCGTCACCTCCCTCGCCTTGCGTGAACCGCGGTCACGCCTACCGTTGCGCCGACGCCGTAACCTGCCGATCAGTGAGGCGACGGGCCCCGGCGCGCCGGCTTTCTCCGGGGATGAACTCGCCGCTTCATCGGTAGCCGCCCCTGCATCGTCGCTTACTGCCCGCTCTTGTGAGGTTGACGCTCCTTCATAGATTCGAGAGACCGACAATGCGATCAGCCCCAGAAGGATGTTCAGTCCTGCGGCGGTTGCCGTAGTCACCCGCATGCCCAGAAGCGGTATTAGCGCGAACCCCGTGGCCGCCGCGCCAAGCACTGCGCCGAAGGTGTTCAACGAATAGAGCGTGCCTACATGAAATCCTATCCGGCGGCGGTCCCGCGCATAGTAAGTCGAGAGCACAGGGAGCGTGGCCCCCATCAACGCCGTGGGCACGATCAGAACGCTCCCCGCAAACGCAAAGCGAACTATGCTGATGGCCAGGAACGATAGCTGCAGTCGCTGCCAGATGGGATGATAGATGCTCGGAAGGAGAGCAAAGATGAAGGGGACTGCAAGCCCGTAAGCGCCTATGCCGATCTCAAGCAGTCCGTAGAGTCGAAGGGGTCGGGCGATCTTCTCGACTCGTCGGCCGAAGTAGTAGCTCCCGAGCGCCAGCCCGCCCATGAAGGCAGTCAAAACCGTGCTCACTGCGAATGTCGTGGCGCCAAAGACCAGCACCAACTCGCGAACCCAGACGACCTGGTAGACCAGCCCGCTCAATCCTGACGCGAAGAAGCAGAACAATACTGCCCCCATTGCGTTGTTCTTCCCACCGCTTCGCACTGCACTAGACAAGGTCATCTGGTTCAACTATCCAGGGGCCCTAGAATCCACTGCGGGTGTTTCTATTCTTGCAGACGCGATGGGCAGTGACAAGCGGAGAAACGAATCAATTCAACACGAGCCGCTCGATCTCAGGGCCGTCGAGGCTGAAGCAGACTATTGAACGCGAAGGCGCGCTCAGAACCAGTTCATGACCCTCAACCTTCACTTTCTTCCTGGCTGCACTACCGGCGTCATTCAACAGTGTGACCACCACGCGGCCCTTCGCTCCTCTCACAGCCCAGTACCTCTGTTTGTCGCTGCCGCCATAAGCGATAACCTCTCCGTTCCAGGCAAGCTCCGAATAGAGTCGATAGACTCTGCCGGCCGGAGTCTGGTGCCAACCGCGCGACAGGTCCTTTCCCGTGAGACGCGAGTCGTGCTGGCCGCTGACGGTTGCGATCCGTTTGCCGTTGGCCCAATACATAATCGAGTGATATGGAACTGAGTGCACGTACATGGCCTCGATGTCAGGCTCGGCCATCAACTCTGCGAGCTTGCGCGCGAATTCCATGGCGTAGCTGTTGGTCAGATGTTGGTTCCGTTCCAGACCCAACCTGATGTTGAATTCAGTGACCAGGTAGCGCATTTTCGGGGCGAAGGGTCTTATCGCTTCGTTGAAGTATTCGAGACTCTTGGCGCGAACACCACCGGCGTAGAGGTGCAGCACACCGTAAATATCCGTTCTGTTCTTGAGGTCGATTCGAGCCGCAAGCACCCGCATCATTCGTGAATTCCACTCGTCGTCCGATAGCTTCGTCGGCGTGTTGCGCTCTTTGCCGACAGTGAGAGGGAGGGCGAAGCGAACACCCAGGGGTGTGAGTCGCTCGATTACGTCGGCCGCGCGCGCGGCGTACTCTTCGGGCAGCCAGGGTCGGTAGTTCAAGTGAGGCTCGTTTGAGAGCTCGATCGCAACAAGCTTCCTCTTTGCTCTGCGGTTCATGAAGGTCCGGACAACCTCCTCGGCGACATCCGGACCTTCTTCGACGTTGATCCCCACAACAGTAGAGAGGTCGTGTGAGGATATGAACTCGACGTACTGATCGAAGGGGAACCAGGGGAACTCGTTCGTCGTCTTGTTCTCAGCTTTGACTTTCGCGGTGGCTTTCGGGCCTCGGGGACTGTAGATTCCGCTGAAGTTGAATCGCAACGAACGAAGTCCCACGGCCTTGAACGCGTCGACCATCTCGTCGCCTCGCTCCTTGTCTTCCCAGCCGGCGATCAAGGGATGCGGAAAATCGGACCATGTCAGGTCCGCGCCCAGAATAGGAGGGCGTCGTGTTTGAGCTCTCGCGCCCGACTCACCCACAATTGAAAGCGCAATGCAGAGCAGCAAAAGAACGAGCTTGAAGTGGTGGTCATTTGTCACTTGTCATTCGTCACTTGTCATTTGATCTTCATAGCAGAGTGAGTTGGACGATGAGCCGTGGACGCGGCGTTGCTCGCACGACTTGTCATTTGTCATTAGTCATTAGTCATTTGTCACTTGTCACTTGCGCATGAACAAAGGGGCCAGACCAGGAGCCAAGGGCCAGTGACAAATGACTAATGACAAGTGACAAGTGACAAGTGACAAGTGGGTCTTGACTAAGGACGATCCAACGCGTCGCTCACGGGCTGAGCCGATGGGGACGCGACGGTCTTATAGCTGGACTTGCGGCTCTTGATCGAGTACTTGAGGATGCACCACAAAGCCTGAAAACCGTCTTTCCATCCGATCTTTTTGCCCTCTTCATAGGTGCGGCCCGAGTACGAGATTCCCACTTCGTAGATCCTCAACTTCATCCGGGAGATCTTCACCGTGACCTCAGGCTCGAAGCCAAAACGGTTCTGCTCGAGATTGATCGCTTGAATGACTTCGCGCCTGAAGACCTTGTAACAGGTCTCCATGTCGCTAAGGTTGAGGTTGGTAAACATGTTCGACACGAGCGTCAGCACCTGGTTGCCAACCCAGTGCCAGAAAAAGAGCACCCGGTGTTCTTTGGAGGTGAGAAACCTGGAACCGTAGACCACGTCGGCTTTGCCTTCGATCAGGGGCTTTAGGAGCACCGGATAATCCTTCGGATCGTACTCGAGGTCCGCATCCTGCACGAGCACGAAGTCTCCGGTTGCTTCTCGAAATCCACGGCGCACCGCGGCGCCCTTACCCAGATTCTTTGCCTGAGTGAAGAGTCGGAGGTCGGGATACTGCGGCTCGAGGCCCGCAAGGACCTCGTGAGTACCATCCGTTGAGCCGTCGTCCACTACTATTATCTCTTTGGGGATGTCGACGGCGTCGACGCGGGCAATCAGGTCCGCCACGGTCGCTCGTTCGTCATAGACTGGAATTACTACTGAAAGCTTCATCCAACGTTCTTTCCAGGTCAAGCACCGTCGTCATAGTAAACACACGACCTGCTGAAGTCAACGTATCGCCCGGGATCGTTGCAAGCGGTTTCAACGGATGAGCCGTTCGATAAGCCAGATAGGAGCCGGTCTCATCTCAAAGGGAGAGGATCTGTTTTCTCAACCAAACTCGTGCGCTGCTTCAAGCAAAGCGAACGTAGAGGAGTACTCATCCTTATCATCAGCCTCATGATGAGACGAGTGCTTCTCTGTCCAGGCGCTCTTATCCCACTCGGGGAATAGCGTGTCCGATTCAACCTGAGCGTGAACCACTGTGAGATAAAACCGTTGAGCTTTGACGATCGCCTGGGCGTATATCTGGGCGCCTCCGCAAATGAGTGCTTCGCTGTCGCCTCGAGACCTTGCCAGGTCGATTGCCTCTTCGAGAGAGCGGACTACGAAGCACCCTTTGGCTCTGAAGTCGGGGTTGCGTGTGATTATGATCGTCTGTCGCCCCGGTAAGGGCTTGCCGATCGACTCGAATGTCTTTCGGCCGACTATGATGTGATGGCCCATGGTCAGCTCTCGGAACCGCTTCAGGTCGGACGACAAGCGCCAGGGGAGCTTGCCCTTCCACCCGATTCCGCGCTTCTCATCCATCGCAGCTATCAGAGAGATGATCACACCGCGACCTCGGCTTTGATGTGTGGATGGGCCTCGTAACCCGTTACCTCGAAATCAGAGTAGTCAAAATCGAAGATTGATTTGACCGACGGACTCAGCGTCATCCTCGGCAAAGCGAGGGTCTCGCGTTGGAGTTGAATCTCGGCCTGCTCAAGATGGTTCAAGTACAGGTGTACATCACCAAAGGTGTGAATGAACTCACCCGGTTTCAAATCGCACACAGCCGCCACCATCAAGGTCAACAGCGAATACGAGGCGATGTTGAACGGCAACCCCAGGAACACGTCGGCTGACCTTTGATAGAGTTGACACGACAGCTTTCCATCGGCCACGTAGAACTGAAAGAGAACGTGACAGGGAGGCAAAGCCATCTTTTCGATCTCGCCGACGTTCCAGGCGCTGACAATGAGCCGCCTCGAATTTGGGTTCGTCTTGATCTGCTCGATCACGCGCGCAATCTGATCTATCGCTTCGGAATCGGCCGTTCGCCAGGATCTCCACTGCGCGCCGTAAACCGGGCCCAGATTCCCGGCTTCATCAGCCCACTCATTCCAGATGTTCACTCCGTGGTCTTGAAGATACTTCACATTCGAATCGCCCTTCAGAAACCAGAGCAATTCGTAGATGATCGACTTGAGGTGCAGCTTCTTTGTGGTTAGCAGAGGAAAGCCCTTGCTCAAATCGAATCTCATCTGATGCCCAAAGAGCGAAAGGGTGCCGGTGCCGGTCCGATCATCCTTCCTCGCTCCGTGATCGATAATGTGCTTCATCAGGTCCAGGTACTGTCTCATTGTTAGTCCTCGCAAGGTGGCTCTCGCTGCGAGCGGGCCGGTAGTGCGGCACATATCAGTGAGAGTCAAAAATAGCACGAACCCATTTCGCGAGCCAAGATCATCGGCGGTTCACCACGGGGGATTGCGGCAGCCAAGACTATTGGCAGTTCATCACGGGGCATTCACCGCAGAGGCACAGAGCAACGTGAGGCTGCGCAGAGGAGCAACGGTGATTCCGAAACTGGCGGACTTCTCTGCGCCCCCTTTGCGCCCTCTGCGCCTCTGCGGTGAATCCCCTTTTTGCAACCGCCCTGGCTTCGTGTCAACGCCAGCCTGCCGTGAGTCCCCCTCTTTGCAACGACCCGGCTTCGTGTCAACGCCAGCCTGGGCTATACTGCCTTTTCTGCGGAGGACGATCCATGAAATCTCTTCGACTCGCGCCCGGCTTTATCCTTCTCGCCGCCGCAATCGCGTCAGGCCAGTACGTCTCATCCGACGCCTACACTCGATACGAATTGCTGGCGCCCGAAACACATCAGTTCAGGATCTACTACGAGGTGACGGAGACGTCGCCAGGCGCGCGCTTCTATTTCAATCCCATCCGGCCGGGCAGCGAGGCATCAGACGAAGCGGTGTACGACGTGGCAACCGGCAAAGCGCTCAAGTTCGAAGTCGTCACCGGCAAACAGGCAAAAGCCTATGAACCACGAGGCAGCTTCAGCCCCGAGACCAACTACATCAAAGTCCACCTGGCCCATCCAGTTCCCGTGCGAGGTGAATATCGCATAAGAATCGACAAGACATACAAGGACCAGACGAGCTACTACACAGAGGGCGACCGCATTGTCTTCAAGCGCTCGCTCTCTATCCCTCGCAACAGCGTGGTGCTGCCCGCCGGCTACGAAATCGTCTCCTGTTCAGTAGCAACGCAGGTTCTCTCTGAACCAGACGGCCGATTGAAGTTGGCGTTGGTGAATTCGGGGAATGGCGCCGCGCTGGAAGTCGCCATCCAGGCGCGAAAACTACCGGCGGCAAGAACGGAGGTGCGGCGATGACCTGGACTCCATATCGCTCTTCGCTATGCGCGCGGGCCGCGATCGGGGTGCTGAGCACCGTTGCCTTGCTGATGTCCTCGAGCGCGCCGGCAGATAGTCAGAACCCTCAGTTCCCGGAACGCGCCTATCAGGACCGTGAGATCCTCTACGAACTCGGACAGCCCGAGTCTCACGCATTTCGCATCACTCACGATTACACTGAACGAAAGGAAGGCACGAAGTATTACTTCAACGTGGTGCGCGAAGGCAGCCACGTTTCGGATCCTGAGAGCATCGACCTGGACACCGGGGAGAATCTCAAGCACGAAGTAGTCTCGGGCAAGCAGGTCAAGGAGCGCCAACTCGGCCCCGGCGATGCTAAGGACGACGCCGAGGTGGTGGTGACACATCTGGCGCGAGCTCTGGCCAAGGGTACGACGAATCGCTTACGCCTCAAGGAGACCTATAGCGATCCCAGGACCTACTACCTCGACGGCGACGAGTTGGTGTGGGATCGGACATTCGGCAGGCTGCGAAACACTGTCGTCCTGCCCGCAGGTTGGTACCTGACGACGCTGGCCTCGCCCGGTACGATACAGACGCTCGAGGACGGCCGCGTGGCAGTCTATGTTGTGAACGCGCGCAGTGATGAGGTGAGGGTCTACCTGCGCGCCCGACGACGAGCCGTGAAGTAAGTCCTGGCATTGATGGAGAAGACCGACTACCCAGTAACCCCGGCAATCCGCTTGCTACGAGAAAAGCGGATCCCTTTCGAGCTGCACCTCTACGATTACAAAGAGCGTGGGGGAACCGCGCATTCAGCCGCCGAGCAGTAGGCAGTAACGTGAAGTAATCAGAGAGTACTTATGCCCGATCTTATTCTGGAACACACAAGTCCGGGCCTGCGAAAGGGCGACCTGGATCCGAATCCCTTCACTCAGTTTGGCAAGTGGTACGATGAAGCTCTCAACGCCAACCTGATCCTTCCCAATTCGATGGCGCTCGCAACTTCGACTCACACCGGCATACCCTCGGCGCGAATGGTTTTGCTCAAGGAGTTTGACGAACGAGGCTTTGTCTTCTACACGAACTACGACAGTCCAAAGAGCCGCGACCTCGAAGAGAACCCCTATGCCGCTCTGCTCTTCTACTGGGCGTCGCTCGATCGCCAGATCAGGATCACGGGCCCGATAAAGAGAGTCTCCCGCCCGGAGTCCGAGGCCTATTTCCGAACGCGGCCGCTCGACAGCCGCCTGGGCGCCTGCGCCTCGGATCAGAGCACTGTTATTCCGAACCGGTCCGTATTGGAGAGCAGGATGGAGGCGCTGGCTGCGGAATACGAGAACAAGGAGATCCCCCTTCCTGCTAATTGGGGAGGATACCGGCTCGCGCCTGACAGCTTCGAGTTCTGGCGGAGCCGCCCGAGCCGGCTGCACGACCGGCTGCGCTACAGGATGCGCGGCGGCGAGTGGATCATCGAGAGACTGGCCCCGTGAAGCAGTAGGCAGTAGGCGGTAGGCAGTAAGTAG
>JBGPFL010000022.1:0-15685 GCA_041483295.1 Blastocatellia bacterium
CGCCTCTCGCCGATACACGCGCAGGCAAATGGCCAGTAATCGAATGAAGAGTGAGCGTACGACCAAATACCGGCGGTGCGGTTACGCGCTGCCCTGCGGAGCGAGTCTTTGCGTTGGCGCTCTAGTCATGTTGACTGCCCTTGGGGTCGGGCACCCACGTCCCCTCCCTTCGGTACAGCAGCCAGCTCCTATCCAAAACAATTCGGCGCAGGCCGAACCGGACGTTCGTCCACTGGCCCCTGGGAAACCTATCGAACGAGAGCTGGCCGTAGGTCAGGCTCATGCGTATGCGATCACACTCGCCGCGGGTCAGTTCATTCAAGTAGTCGTCGAGCAGAAAGGTGTAAACGTCGCGCTGACGTTGCGCGCGCCTGATGGGACTCCGGCGGCTGAGACGGACTTGACGACGAATGTCGGGAGAGAGTCGCTGTCATATGAGGCCGCCCTCGGCGGTCTGTACCGCTTGATGGTGCGAGCCGTGGCTCCGACGGCTCCGGCGGGAATGTACGAGTTGCGGATGGACCTGCGAAATGTTGCTACGGCTCAGGACAAGCAACGATTGAGGGCTGAGCGGCTGCTGACGGAAGGCCAAGAACTTGCCGCGAAGCGAGGCGCCGGCTTGCAGTCGGCTATCGAGAGTTTCCGGCAGGCAGTAACGCTGTGGCGCGAAATGGGGGACCGCTACTGGGAAGCCCAAACACTGTACAGGATAGGCGTCGCGAATTTCTCGCTCAGCCGCTTCGAGCCGGCGCTCGACTACTTCAATCAAACGTTGGCCATTCGGCGAGAGATTAGCGATCGCGCGGGCGAAGGAGGCACGTTCACTGCTCTGGGCAACGTATGTGGCGCCCTCAGCCGCTACCAGGAGGCAATCGATTACTTTGACCGGGCGCTCGCGATCCGCCGCGAGCTAAAGGATCGCTTAGGTGAAGAGGGCACATTAAACAATTTGGCCAACATCTATCGTTTTTTGAGTCGCTTTGAGAAATCCATCGAGTACTATGAGCCGTCGTTGGTCATCAGCCGCGAGATGAAGGACCGAATAAATGAAGGAGCGATACTAAACAATCTCGCCGGCTCTCACGAGGCACTGGGCCGGTACGAAGTGGCCATAGACTACCGCAACCAGGCGCTGGCGATCAGTCGCGAAGAAAAGAATCGCGCCGGCGAAGAAGCCGTGCTCACCAACATCGCCATGGAATACAACCATCTGGGGCGCACGGAAGAAGCCGTTCAATACCTGCGCCAGTCGCTGGTGATCACCCGCGAGGTAAAGGACCGGATCAATGAAGGAATCGTGTTCCACAATCTCGGTCTGACCCACATCCGGCTGGGGCAGTATGAACAGGCGGCGGCCTACTACCAGCAGGGGCTGGCGATCCGGCGCGAGGTGAAAGATCGCAGCGGTGAAGGACTCTCGCTGTCAGGTCTCGGCCAGGCCTACTACCTCCTTAAGCGTTACGAGGAAGCGCTGGTATGCGAGCAGCAAGCGCTGGCGATTTCTCGCGAAGTGAAGAACCTGGCGGGCGAAGGAGTCGCGCTCACGGATCTCGGCATCGTTTATCGAGAATTGAACCGATATCCGGAGGCGATGGAGTGTTTCAGCCGCGCGCTCGCGATAGATCGTGAAATCAAGGATCGGGCCAATGAGGCGACTGCTCTCCATCAGTTCTCTATCCTGGAGCGCGATCAGGGAAATCTCACTCATGCGCGCGAGCTTATCGAGGAATCCTTGCGCGTTGCTGAGTCCCTGCGCGCCGGCTTTTACAGCCAGCAATTGCGTGCTTTCTACTTTGCTTCAGTCCAGGACTCTCATCAGTTTTACGTTGATCTGCTGATGCGTCTTAACGACAGTCGTCCGGCCGGTGGAACGGGAGATGACTACGTGGGCCTTGCTCTGCAGGCCAACGAGCGATCACGCGCCCGCACCTTGCTCGAATTGTTGGCTGAAGCCCGGGCTGACATCCGCCAGGGCGCCGATCCGAGCCTGCTGAAGCAGGAGGGTGACCTGAAGAACCAACTCGACGCCGAGGCCGCCGGCCGGACACGGCTGCTCAGCCGCCCGCATTCAGCGGAACAGATAGCCGTGCTCGATCGCGAGATCAACGGGCGCGAGGATGATTACCAGCGGGTCCAAGCGGCAATCCGGCGCGGCAGCCCGCACTATGCCGCTCTCACTCAACCGCAGCCTCTCAGCGTCCCCGAGATTCAACGGCAAACGCTCGACGGGAACACGATATTGTTGGAGTATGCGTTGGGTGAGGAGCGCAGTTATCTGTTTGCTCTTACCCAGACTTCGCTGTCAAGTTGGCGTCTGCCGCCGCGAACCGAAATCGAGGCTGGTGCGCAAAAGCTATACCGGTTGCTGACCGCCCGGCAGCCGAGAGATGGGGAGACCGACGTCCAAAGGGCGCGCGAAGCCGAGGCCGACGCGAAATACCGGACGGAGGCGACCGCGCTCAGCCAGATGTTGCTCGGGCCGGTGGCTGCCCAGTTAGGCTCGAAACGGTTGTTAATCGTCGCCTCGGGTGCCCTGGAGTATGTTCCATTCGCCGTGCTTCCAGAACCGGCCGTCGACAGTCGGTCGCCGCGTGGAACTACCAGGACGACCAGTCCCGGACCGTCCGACATAGACCCGAAGCCGTTGATCGTCAAACATGAAATCGTCTCCTTGCCCTCGGCGTCAGTGCTTGCGGTGCTGCGAACAGAGACGTCTGGACGGCAGCCGAATCCCAGGACCGTCGCAGTATTGGCGGATCCGGTCTTCAGCAGCAGTGACCCGCGCGTCAGGCCCGGCGCAGCCAGGCCACAGTCAATCAAGGTCAGTCCAGCCTCCACGCACGGTTCGCCGGAAGCGTTCTCGAATCGGTCTCCGGATCTCGAGCACGCCGTCAGAGTCTTAAGAGGGTCGGGAGAAGGTACTTTGCCGCGGCTCCCCTTTTCGAGACAGGAGGCCGAAGCAATCGCTTCGACAGCGTCGGCCCGATCGGCGCTCATGGCTCTTGACTTCGATGCCAATCGCAACACCGCAACCGCCGGCGATCTGGGCCAGTTTAGGGTCGTTCATTTCGCGACCCATGGACTGCTTGACACCGAGCATCCGGAACTATCAGGCCTGGTATTCTCGCTAGTCGATCGCTCAGGCCACCCGCAAGAAGGATTCCTGCGGCTGCATGACATCTATAACATGCATCTGCCGGTAGAGGTGGTCGTCTTGAGCGCCTGCCAAACAGGATTGGGGCGAGAGATACAGGGCGAGGGTCTGATGGGCATAACCAGGGGTTTCATGTACGCCGGCGCCGAGCGAGTCGTAGCCAGTATGTGGCAGGTCGACGATGTAGCGACCTCGGAACTTATGAAACGCTTTTACCATGGAATGTTCAAGGCGGGCATGACACCCGCCGCCGCTTTGCGCGCCGCTCAAGTGGACCTGCTGAGCCAAAAGCGGTGGCAGGCGCCTTATTACTGGGGCGCATTTGTTCTCCAGGGCGAGTGGCGGTGACAAGCGGGCCGGGTATTGTCAGGCTGATGATTCTGGAATTGAGGAGCATTTTGCCGTCTGCCAAAGAATGGATATTGACTCAGGCAGCGTTCGACAAGCTGCTCGCCAACCTCGGCAGCGAACCTGAGCTTGCGGCCGAAAGGTACGAAGAGCTTCGGCGTATGCTGGTCAAGTTTTTCGCGTGGCGAGGCACTTCGTTTCCCGAAGAATGCGCGGATGAAACCCTCAACCGGGTCGCTCGCAGACTCGATGAAGGCCTGATTGTCCAGACCATTCCCGGCTACTGTTATGGGATTGCCAGATTGGTCCTCCTCGAATGGGCAAAAGCGCCGGATCGCAAAGGCGTCTCGCTTGACGAATTAACGCCCGCGCAGTCCCCGCTCGCCAGGGCGGTCGAAGAAAACCTGGAGCTCGAATGTTTTGAAGAGTGCCTGCGGACGCTGCCTACCGACAGCCGCGAGGTTATCGTTCAGTATTACAGAGAGGAAAAGCGCGCCCAGATAGATCACCGCAGGCAACTCGCCGAGCGTCTTGGCATTCCGCTGAACGCACTGAGGAGTCGGGCCCAGAGGACACGCCAGAAGCTCGAGCAGTGCATAACTGAGTGCCTGAAGCTTAAGTCGTGAAGTGTGCGGCATGAAATCCCGGATTTTGGCACTAATTTAAAAGGGGACATGAACCAAAGCCGTTCTCGGTTGCGCCATATCCTCCGGCTTCCGGTTCATGCGGTTTGAGCAAGCTTATGGAGCGAGAGCACAACCAGGAGAGACTCGCGCGATATCTGCTGGGCAAATTGTCGGAGCCCGAGCAAGTCGCGATCGAGACGGACTATTTCGCCGACAAGGAAAAGTTTGAGGAGACGTGGGCGGCTGAAAACGACCTCATCGACGACTACCTGCGCGGCAAGCTAAACAAGAGCAACCGAGAGCTGTTTGAAAAGCGCTTCTTGTCTTCGCCCGCGGGGCGGGAGCAGCTAAAGGCGGCACAAATACTCCTCAAATCCATATCGAGTGTCGAACCTGTGGACGGGAGGGATAGCCGTGCGAAACCATCAACCGCCGTGTCCCGCCTCCGCTCGCTGGTGTTGAAGCTCAGCGTGCCGAAGCCCTCGCTCGCTTTACCGCTTGGAGCGGTGATTATTCTGTTTTTTGTCGCCGTGTCCTGGGGACTGATCGAGACGGGGCGGCTAAGAGGGCAACTCCTTCGCTCACAGATTGAACAAGCCAGTCAGCTTGCGCGCCAGCGGGAACTCGAGATACAAGAAGCGGCCGGCCGCGAACAGCTTGGGCAACTTACCCAGGAACTCGCGCGGGCCCGCGATCAACTCGCAACGCTTGAAGCCCAGAACGCCAAGGAGCCCCCCTCATTGCATCAGGTTTCCTTCATTCTGACGGAGGGGCTTGCCAGAGCCGGGGGCGAAACGCCAACGCTTAAGCTGCTCCGCGGGACAGAAGCAGTTGCTCTGAAGGTAACGCTCAATGGCAGAGATTATCGGAGTTACACGGCTGAGCTGCGGACAGCCGAAGGCGCCGAGGTCTGGAGGTGGCCTTCAGTTAGAGCCATTCCTCGACGCTCAAGCCTTGGTATCGTGTTGAGGGTAACCGCGACCCGTCTCGCCAGGAACGACTACACTTTGAGGCTCACCGGAATCACCTCGGCCGGCGCCGCAGAGGACGTTGGCCAGTACTATTTCAGAGTAGAACGCTAGACTCCCGCGGCCGGCACCGAGGATTCGCGCGCACGGTACCGATAACCCGACCTCGCAGCCGAAACCTTGGAGTCGGTTTCTTGCCATTGAAGATCTGCAAGAAAAGAGTGTTCTCACTGTTCTACCATAGGGTTAAGATGAGAGGGCAAATTGAGAACTTCATCAAGGATGACCTGCAATGCATCAAGGAATATTCATGCCATGTAAGGCTCGATTTATCACTGCGCTCTGTGTGCTGCTTACCGGGCTATACATAACGGCGCAAAGCCAGGAGTTGGCCACTCCAGCTGCTAGCCCCACGTTGGTTCGGTGCACTCCTGCTGCCATTTCGTCCGGAATGAGCATCAAGCTCGATGGATACCGTATTGGCGACTATGCATCCAGAAAGGTCAAGGTGCGGTTTGTTCAGGGCGATAACACGTACAGCGGATCGCCAACAGGCGGCCACTATAACGACGTTCAACCCTCCCTGGAGCTTGTGAGTCTGGTCGTGCCTGAGGGCCTTAAACCGGGCAAGTGTCAGATCATCATCGAAGCAGATGGCCTTGCCAGCGCCCCGCTCGTCGTTGAGGTCGCTGCTTCGGTTTCGCCGGCCGAGATCAGTAATCCCATGCCCCTGGTTGCCCCTCCGGGCGAGGAGATTTGGATAGACGCGCTGGGCATCGGCGAGTCAGATGAGGTCGAGCTTGTGGACTCCGCGGGTGAGACTCACCACATTGATGCAACCACGACTTCTGAAGGGATACGAGCTACGTTCTGGCTGCCCGACGATCTGCCCGATGGTGAAGCCACATTTTATGTAGTAGATAAGCACAGCGGGCTCAATCAGCACAGTAATAGCTTGTCGCTGCGAATCGACGTGGCGCCCGCTCCGCTGGTTATCTATATCCCTGTGAACTCACAAGCACTTGCGCCAGGCCAGTGGATCGACGCCACAGTTCTAAACGTAGTAGCAGCCCACCGCGCTGAGAGAATCGAAGTAGCGTTCCTCCAGAACGAGCAAGTGATCGTCCCTGCCAAATCCTTCAGCGGCACCATAAACTCTCGGCTGCACGTGAAAGTTCCAACCTCGTTTCTTCCCGGTCAGGTGAAAGTCACGACGCGCACATGGATCAAAGGCCGGTCTTCTTCCTGGTCCGAACCTCTCGAGTTGGAATTGCTCGATCATCCCGCAGCCCCATATCTGTGGGGCATGTGCATAGGAACGCCGCGAGGAAATGAACAGTCAATCAGCTTTGAATACCCCAGGGGAGTTATGGTCATCACCGCGCGTGTCGGCGATGCCCTGCAGTTGTCGGGCTTATTCCTGGTTGAGTCTGCGGGCAAGCTCCGAATTACACTCGAAGGACCGGGGCAAAGACTTGAGCCTCCGGTAATCGCAACTGATGATCAGGCCGAGGTGATCTTCAAGATACCTCGCAAAGCCAGGCCTGGCGAATGGCAAATGGTCGTCACCAACCTGGACAAGGCCGTTTCCTCGAAGGTGCCGATCACTCTTATTATCAAAAAGTGAAAGGCGGCCGCACTCAGCCTTCACTGAAAGTTGCTTTGCGCACGCCGAAACAGACCTAAAGTCTGCAAGCTTTGGCTCCCGCCTCATTCTACGGGTGGCGCTACGGCTCGAGCCGTATTTCACGCGCCGCGCTTGAATCAACAACAGCAACGCGAATGACTATTTCAGACGATTCGCAGTTAGCTCAATTCACTCGGCAGTCTTCCATCAAGAGAAGACGCAGACACAGAATGGATAGAGGATAACCTCCTCTTACGAGCAAGTGAGCCTCGTTGATGCTGACCCCGTGCTGAGGCATCGGGCTCGTGGAGGTGTGCATGAAGGAGAATGCTTTACTGCTTGGAACACTCTTCGAGCAGTCGTCGCTGTTCATCCGCCTAAAAGAGGAACTCACCGAAGCAAGCTCTGAGTTTCGGCAAGACCCGAGGGCTTATCTCACCGCTGCGCTGAGAAGCGACACGCTGGGAGGGTCTCGGCGCAAAGTGCTTCTGCAATTTGGAATCGCAACCGGGATCGCTTTCTACGCGGCCGCCTTCGCGGCAATCCTTGTTTTCTGGACGCTCTCGAATCGGGCGACAGGCAACTCGCCTAATGTCCCTAAGAACCCAATTTGGGTCTCCTTACCCAGTCGCATAGATGACGACATCGAAGGGCCGAAGGACAAGGAGCGCTCTGGAGGAGGAGGCGGCGGCGGCGACCACACACCGCAGCCGACCTCTAAAGGCCTGGGGCCGCAACCTTCGCTTGAACCACAGCTCATTGCTCCTTCTGCAGAGCCGCAGCTCAAAGAGCCAGCTTTCCCGGTGCTTGAGACTATACGGGTCGACCCACGAGTCAATCTGAGAACCGATGACCTCGCGCCCACCGGCTTGTCCGATGGCGTACTGGGCCCACCGGTTTCTGGTTCAGGCTCTGACGGTGGAATAGGGACAGGAGAGAAAGGCGGCGCCGGCTCTGGTGACGGGAATGGCTTTGGCCCAGGCAAGGACTGGAACATCAACGGCCGGACTCCGCATATTGGAAGGCTTCGGGACCCTTCGGATTCAGAGCAAGAGCGGGTGGATACGAGACCGGTAGCGCTCAATCGCCCAAGGCCGAACTACACTGAAGAGGCACGCAAGAATAAGATCCAGGGCGTAATACTCGCGCGTGCCCTTGTTGGCGCTGACGGGTCAGTGCAGAAAGTCGTTATCGTTCGCGCTCTACCCGCCGGCTTGAACGAAGAGGCTATCAGTGCGGTGTACCAGATGCATTTCAGAGCCGCGACGAGGAACGGCCAGTCAGTCGCATCGTGGATCACGCTCGAAATTGAGTTCAATCTAAGATAGGTTGCTGTCCATACCCTGTGCTTAGAACAAGTCTGGTTCACCGCAAAGACGCCTGCCCTTTCAGAACACTAGCCGAAAGTGTATTGTTGCTTCGTATCGAAAGAACCATCTTGCGCGACGGGAGATTGATGTGGATATCGAATCGCTGCGAGACTATTGTCTCTCGTTGCCTCACACGACGGAGGACATTCAGTGGGTCAATGATCTGCTGTTTCGAGTCGGCGGAAAGATCTTCGCAGGGATAGGACTGGAGACCCATGATTCATCGGCCCACCATCTCTCATTCAAGTGCACGCCTGAAACCTTCTCAGAGCTGATCGAAAAAGACGGCATCATTCCAGCTCCTTACACGGCCCGTTATCACTGGGTCGCTCTGGAACGATTCGATGCGCTGGAAGACGCAGAGATCAAACGCCTGATTGGAACATCGTATGAAATGGTCTTTGCAAAGCTCCCGAAGAAGATTAAGGGCCAACTCGAAGAGAAGTGACTTGCTCTTTATGCCTTAGATGGCATCATCTCATCCGATACATTGTAGTGAAAGACGTCTCCATCCAGCCGAATGAAGAGAAAAACTACATCTTGTTCCGGATCGTAGTCGAGAATGACTTCGGCTATCTCGGGATTTGGCCAGCCACCTCGCGCTTTCAGTTGTTCGCTGGAATCCGCCACGTAATAAGTCGGTATGTGCCCGCCCGGATTTCCGTCTTCCACCGCACGCTTGAGGTCGACGACAACCGCGCCCCTCCCGCGAGCCTGATACTGCTGCCACGCAAACGTGGCGAAGTCCCGCCACTGCGCTTTGATGAGAGTCTCGTGTCCATCCGCAGTATCCATCTTTCTGATCTCTTGCTCGTTACTCAACCTCTCTCCCCTTTCGCCGTGTTCCTGGCATCGAGGATCGTTGCACGGCTCCAGTCGGGACGCAAGTTCCGCGAATGATCCGATCGCAGACGCGCTTTCTCCTTTTTTCAAAACCACGCTGCGCTTAGAATGTCAGTGCTCCATCGAGCCTGAAACGTACACCAGGAGGATGCAGGTGAAGATCGCCACGTGGAATGTGAACTCGGTGCTTGCGCGCCTACCGCAGGTCTTGAAGTGGCTGGAGACTGCGCAGCCTGACGTATTGTGCATGCAGGAGACAAAGTGCATCGACGACAAGTTCCCGCATGAGGCTTTCGCCGAGCTTAGCTATGGCTCGGAGGCGTTCGGCCAGCCAACGTACAACGGTGTGGCGATCCTCGCAAAAAAGGAGATCACCGAGATCCAGCGCGGCTTTCCTGCCGACGAGGCGGGAGCACATGCGCGGCTGCTTGGGGCGACTGTCGACGGCATTCGCGTGGTGAACGTATACATACCGAACGGACAATCGGTGGGATCGGAAAAGTACGCCTTCAAGCTCGACTGGATCAAGCGGCTGCGCCTCTTTTTGGATTCGCAGTACACGCCAGGTGAGCCCGTGCTGCTGTGTGGCGATTTTAATGTCGCACCCGACGACCGAGACGTGCACGACCCGGAATTCTGGCGGGGACGCATCCTCTTCAGTGAAGCCGAGAAGGACGCGCTCAATCAAGTCAAGGCGTGGGGATTCATCGACGCATTTCGAATGCACCACAAGGAAGGAGGCCTCTTTTCGTGGTGGGACTATCGGGCAGGCGCCTTTCGGCGCAACCTCGGATTGCGGATCGATCACGTGTGGACGTCAGCGCCGCTCGCGGAGCGCTGCACCGGCATCCTGATAGACAAAGATCCCAGAAGGTGGGAAAAACCTTCAGACCATGCTCCGGTTGTCGTGGAGATTGCGTAGATTCGAAGTAATTAGACTCCTTTCCTACCGGTTTGGTTCCCGCGTCTCGCCCCGGACCTTCTACAGGTGCTGGCACAACTTAAAAGGCCCCGACTTGTAAGGTCAGGGCCCTTTAAGAACGACAAGTAAAATGGCGGAGAAGGAGGGATTCGAACCCTCGATAGGGGTTTAAGCCCCTATAGCGGTTTAGCAAACCGCCGCCCTCAGCCACTAGGCGACTTCTCCTCCCGTCAATGACGCGACGAAGTATAGCCGATGGAATGTGAAGCATCAAGGCTGCCATCCGCGGTGATTCGCGAGATTAGCGGATAGGAACGAGAGATGATCCGCGAATAACGCGAATCTCCGCTAAGAGACTTTCTCTTGATGAGGAGAGCACCGTTGAAACAGGTGAACTCGTCCGGTCTGGTTGATTCGCGGGTATTCGCGAGATTAGCGGATAGTGACACACAGGTTTCTCGCACCCCAACATAGATGCTATAAGAGATTTCGATATGCCCTGGCCTGTGGGAATCATTCTAATCCTTGCTCTGGCAAGCGGCCCATTTCAGTGGTATGTCCTTCGTAAAACGATCGTCGCTCTGGCAGCTGTGACGGGTTGGCCGAAAAAGACCATACGACTTGGAGCGGCCGTGCCGGTCTTCTGGGTCGCGCTCTATCCTCTTCTTTTCATCGGCAGCTACGCACTGGGCATGGTCCGCGTCTCTCGAGCGCTTCAGAGCTCGGAGATGGCGCTTGACCCCTTGGTCGTCTACCCCTTCTGGATCGGGATAGTTATTTCGGTTCAGCTTGCGATCTGCTTTCTGGTCATCGACGGTGTCAGGTTAATCCTCTTTCCCCTTTACAAGAAACATCAACTCACGTGGCTCAAGATGCAGTGGAGGCTGGTGATTCTCACGGTATGCCTTGTATCGATTTACGCGCCGGCGCAAGTCTATCTCGACACATTCACTCTACGCACGAGCCAGATTGAATTTCATATCGCGGGCCTGCCCCGGGAGCTTGATGGCTTTCGGATTGTACAGATCGCGGATATGCATGCCGATCCACGAACGAGCGACCGCAAACTTCAGCCCTACGTTGACAGAATCAACAACCTCAAGCCTGACCTGATACTCTTCGCCGGCGACCTGGTGAGCTCAGGCACGGCTTTCATAGAGAAAGGCGCTGCGGTGATGGGGAAAATGGAATCCCGCCATGGCGTCTACGCCTGCATGGGCGATCACGATCATTTCTCGGACAAGGAGATGGTGACTCAAAGCTTGCAGAAGAATGGAGTCACTGTTCTCGACAATGTCGCAACGGTCGTCCCTGTCGGAGCGACCTATCTTTCACTCACTGGTATCACGAATGTATATCGGTCGCACCCTTCAACCGGGACTCTGGACACGATTGAGCAACAGCGGCTGCATGGTCCGGTGAATATTCTGCTGACGCACCAGCCCACTCCGTGGCTCGTGAGCTTCGCGGCCGACCACGGCTACAACTTATTTCTGGCGGGTCATACTCACGGAGGCCAGGTTGCGTTTCCGCTGCCGTGGTTTCTGCTTACTGGATCATCCTTCGAAACACATTATGTATCGGGCTTTTATAGGGTGGGATCGATGTTGGTGAGCATCAACAATGGGCTGGGGCTCACGCTCGCGCCGATCCGTTATCAGGCGCCGGCTGAAGTTACCCTGGTCGTGTTGCGATCTCAGGCTGATGACTCGAAGCTCTAAGCTCAAGTTAAAGTTGAGACGTCGGAGAGCCGACTCTTAAGGGGATGGATTAAGAAATGGAGCGGGTGACGAGGATCGAACTCGCAACTTTCAGCTTGGGAAGCTGACACTCTACCATTGAGTTACACCCGCTCTTCTCTTTCAAAACAACCGGTATGTTAAATCGGAGGTCTCCGATTGTCAACGAGGTAGTGCGAAGAGCAGCGCGACAGAGCCGCGAATCATGATTTGTGTGTGTGTCTGGGCGCTCCGCGCCTCTGGCCGGCTCCACCCCGAGGCTTCGCAAAGTGAACTCGGAAACAAGCTCACCCGGCATTCAGTGATGCGTGAGGGTCGCGATGCTAAATCCCTGATGGGATGAGGATCATTGGAGGTGCCTCCGTGCGAGGTGATAGGCCCTGTCTATCGGCCTGCTACACGAGCGGGATGTAATCGTACTCGCCGATGCCCTGAAGGACGAGAAAGGTCGCCGAGCAGTCCCCACCATTGGTGACGAGGTGCGGACGCCGCGGTCGGACTGAATAGGTATCACCGGGGCCGAGCCGCAACTCCTCTCTGGGATCGCGCAGAAAGAGCCTGAGGTGTCCCTCGATGACGTAGAAGGTATCCTGGATGTTGCTGTGGCAATGCCAGGGCACGTTTTGAGTCGGCGAGATCTGGAGTTCGCTGATGCAGAAGCCGGGCCGCTCGGCATGACGGGCCCGCCGCTCGACTTCATAGAGATGGCTCGCGTCCTCGATCGCTTCCAAGGCCTTCTCCTCTGCGCAACCTCTGCGTCCTTTGCGACTCTGCGGTGAATCCCATTTCTCTGACTGGGGGGAATCCCGCTTACTCAGGACTCAGAACTCTAGCCTTGAGGTCTCGGCTTTGTGACGTGGGGCTTCAGCCTTGCAAAACTTCCGAGCACTTCTTGTTTGTGCTCGGGGCACGCGTTGTCCAATATCGTATGACGGATCATCACGAGCAACTTCTCGCGCTTTCCCCCGAACTTGCCAGTAAGCGGTGACTGACCCGTAACATCGACGAGCCCCTCGCGCACCCACTGCCAAAACTGCTTCTGCGTAGTCCAGAACTCGTTCTCATTCGAACAGACTATTCGAGCAGTCTTCTTTCCCCTCTTCTTTGGGATCTCATCTTCCATAGACCAAGCACCTTTTTCGACTAGCGGTTCATCTTCCGCCTCACCAGCCAGAGGATGATGGATATGATTACACTCAATAGAATCGAAGTCGCGAGTGGAAAATAAAAACTCCATCCGTCGCGCTCGACATAGATGTCCCCCGGCAGCCTGCCAATCTTCAGCCACGGGAACCGTCCGAGCAGAATTAGTATCACGCCCACTAGCGCGATCGACAGTCCGAGGACTATCAACTGCTTCCCGATTGTTCCCAGACCGGCCATCCTGAAGGATACAATGAACTGCAAGTAATAATAAATGATGAATTCATCACTTATTCTATTGTCATACGCGGTCTAACTCTACGGCGTCATCTTCGGAGGGCTTCGACCATTCGCGAGCCGAGGTCAGCCGGACTCTTCACTACGTAGATACCTGCTGCATCCATCGCGGCCATCTTCTCCGACGCCGTTCCCTTCCCTCCGGCGATGATCGCACCCGCGTGCCCCATGCGGCGGCCGGGCGGCGCGGTCTGTCCGGCAATGAAGCCGACCACCGGTTTAGTCATGAAGTCTTTCACATACTGCGCGGCCTGCTCTTCGGCGGTGCCTCCGATCTCGCCGATCATCACTACCGCGTCGGTCTCCGGGTCTTCCTGGAAGAGCCGGAGTGCATCGACGAAATTGGTGCCGATCACCGGATCTCCGCCAATGCCAATCGCCGTCGACTGCCCGAGTCCAAAATGCGTGAGTTGATGCACAGCTTCATAAGTCAGGGTTCCGCTGCGCGAGACGACGCCCACTCGCCCTTCGGTGTGAATGTGACCCGGCATGATTCCGATTTTGCACCTGCCGGGCGATATGATGCCAGGGCAGTTGGGCCCGATCAGCCGAGTACTTCGCTTGCTCAGGTAATCAAACGCACGAACCATATCGAGAGCAGGTATGCCTTCGGTTATGCAAACCGTGAGGGCTACGCCGGCGTCTGCGGCTTCCATGATCGCATCGGCGGCGAAGGGCGGCGGCACATAGACCACGCTGGCATTGGCGCCGGTCTGCCGCACGGCTTCCGCTACGGTATCGAAGATCGGAACGCCTTCGTGCTCGGTCCCGCCTTTGCCTGGTGTGACTCCGGCTACAACCTTAGTGCCGTAGGCGATCATTTGCCCGGTATGAAAAGAGCCTTCTTTCCCGGTGATGCCTTGCACCACCACTCGAGTGTTTTTGTCGACGAGTATGCTCAAGCGCCTCCCCGTAGCGAGTGAAGATGGAATCGATTGATGATTTCCAAGGACGAGCAATATAACACACAGGCTGAAGATGTGTGAAGACGGCCTGGGTACGCACCGCTTCCAGCGTGCGGCCTTGCGAACGACCAGGGTGATTTTGCACTCGCGCGCTATATCGGCGGCGCCATCACCGTCGCTGACCCGCCAATCCCCCCCCCGCAGGATTTCGCCCTCTCGTTCAGGGGCACCGCGAGCGCCCCTCGCCAAAGCAAGTTGCGGCTCACGATCAATGTAGACCGCTTCAATGGCTTCCCAGGCAATGTGACTGTTACTGCGCCCGATGTAAGCGACTTGAAGATTCACTCGAAGCAAGATTCAGTAGCGACCACCGGGGCTAGCGTCGAGTTCTTACTTAAGATCAAGAAGGCAGCACCCCTCGGTGATCATCAACTTGTTTTCACTGGTCGCGATGATTCAGGTCGTCAGCGCTCAGTCATCGTCACTGTCGCGGTTCAGCGAATCCCTTGGACGACCAGCCCTCAGCGAGATTGCTTGGCGCGGCGGCTTTCAGACAGCAGGCACTCACTGAATCGAGGGATGAATCGGAGAGGAAATAGCGAAGTCTGGAGGGAACATCCGCAGATGTCGCAGATTTCGCGGATGTGATGACCGAATTGTGCAGTGCGCACCTCACGGCGTTTCAAGTCGTCCTTGTCGTGGTTGTTCATCTGCGTTATCTGCGTGATCTGTGGACGAGTACGAATGCGATGAACGACCACGGCGGAGGACACAGAGACACCCAGAGAAAACGCGCTGACAAGACACGAAGTTGAGGTTTGTTACACGGAGAATCTCACCTCACTGAGAATCGAGCCGGAGGAACGGACACCCGAGCGTCCGGATTGTAGTAGTCGTATAGCAACGAAGGCTGAGTAGCCGCCCTTATTCTCAGTCGAGGCGTGAACCCAAAACTGAAATCGATCCCTCCAGCTTGCGGCCACAGGTACAACACGACCCGATCCGGCGTCACATCAAACTTCATCACCGGAGCACGGCGCAGGCTCGCAACATTTACGTCTACTCCCGGCGGAAGTCCGATCTCCGCCAGCATCATTCCATAACCGGCTGAACCTATCCGCTCGGCATGCACCGAGCAGTTGATCGTCTCGCCTTTCTTTGCGTCGAGCCGGTCGTAGCTCACTCGCAGCCGCAACCCGGACTCATCGCCGATTCCGCGAGCGCCTCTCTCAACCCACGGCACCGACCAACGCGCTACGATCGCCGCGCTAACGGTGCGTGCGCTGTCAGTTCGCAACCGGACACGATGCGCGCCTGCTCTGATGCCGAGTTGAGGAAGCAACGTCGTAAGATCGATCTCGTATGGCGTCCCTGCTTCGATTGGAATCTCGACCTCCGCCGGTTTGCTCTCATCCACGCTGATCGCGAGCTTCAGGGCGCTCGGGGCATCTCCGTCACCGTGTGAGGCCACCGCGATCAAACCGTGAAGGACATTCACAGTCGCCTGTGTAGAGTACCAGACGCCATACTCATCCTTGTTCTTGATGAGGAACAACACCCCGCGACGCAATGCGCGGCCCAGGGCGTCGGCCTCACCGGCGGCCGTTGATGTTGCGGCAGAGGGTTGGGCGTCGGCCACGGTATTCAGGGCCTCCACGGCCAGTCCCGTAGTCTCGAGCCGGCCGGCGCGTCCCCAACCATAGAAAGGCGTACTCGATAGAAGATCCCAAAACAAGCCGCCAG
>JBGPFL010000023.1:0-15653 GCA_041483295.1 Blastocatellia bacterium
CGCAGCTATTCGTTACATCTCGGATCAAAGGTTGGAGCCGATCTCGCTTTACTACTCGGCTGGCAGAAAGTTCGAATGCAATGACGGAGTCGGTCAAATGGCAGATGCGGATCCGAGCGAGCAGGCGGTGATTATCGCGTCTGAGCGACTAACTGAGCAAACAAACGATTGGGTGCGCGTCGCGCCAAACCACGTTTTGACCGTGACGCCGGAGCTTGAGGTATCAGTCGAATTGATAGACGTCGAGCGCCGGACGACTAACGCATTAAAAGGGATCAGATTAGTGAGCTGACGCGTGGCTACAACGCTCTTGGCGATAGTTTAGAAGCATCCGTGAATCGTCTTGTGAAGGCTGAAAAGCTGGCATCGGTTGCGCTGGTGGCGATACACCTGAACCGTGGACTCGGAAAACCTATCGAGCGGATTCGCGAGAGCGCGAAGTTTCTGTCGAGACGCAACGCCTTTGACGCAGATTCGGCTCATGCTGTGGGCCGCATCTTCGACGAGACGGAAAAGATCTACGCCATCAGCGAGCAGTTCAACGAGAACTTCTCTACGTATTGCGGGGACGTGACGGAGCGTCAAACCGCTACTGCTAATCCTGAACAAAGTTCTCAAGAATCGCGGGTTGTGTACGAACCAACCGGAGAACAGGCAACGACTCCAGATTGAAGAGGTGAGTCATGAAGAGAATCGCAAAAGTTGTTTTCATTGCATCGCTACTATTCATTGCCGCGCCGCTGTGGTTAAAAGGCGGGAGCAATATTCAATTCCAGGTTGAGGCTGAACCTTCGTGGGCCAGAAGGTACAATGCGAAGTGTACGCTCTGTCACACGACCTATCCGCGCTTGAATCGCACCGGGTATGAGTTCAAGCGGCTGGGCTATCGTCTTCCAAGGGAAGTTGAGGCCAAGGGAACTCCCCCGGCGACAACAGCGCCCGGCGCCTCGCAAGCGCAGCGTAAACCCTTCGTCATTCAGCCGACAGGATACAAGCCGAAACCGGCGACCCCGGAAAGCGATCGCGGAAAAGCTCTTTTTGAAAAGCTCGACTGCGCGAGCTGCCATTCGATTGCCAGCAAGGGAGGGCGCATTGGGCCGCCGTTGGACGGCGTGGGTGGACGCCGCAACGAGCAATTCCTGACCGCGCACATTACTAACCCGGAAGAGCATGCAAAGAAGTTCCCGGAACTGCACGGCAATCAAGCGAGTCGAATGCCGCATCCGCAGACGACGGCCGAAGAAGTCAGGTTGCTGGTGGCTTACCTGGTGACGCTGCCTGAACCGGCTGCAGGGTTCCAGGTCAATCCGCATCACTGCCGCAATCGTCGTAGCAGTTGGTGTAGGGATGCCGGGCATGTCTCTCGCTACGGTTGTACTCGTCTTTCTGTTGCTGCGATTCGGGCCAAGACCTCGAATGAAGCCCGCGGAAAAAGAAACGGAATACCGGACTGGTCTGATGGAAGAGTTAGACGGGAAAGATACACCGCATGAACAAAGAGATCACGATCCGCTTGCGGCGGCGAACGTACTGGAAAGGTAAAAGCCCAGCGTGGCTGGTGTTTCGCCAGTTTGCGATGAATTAGATGGGAGGATGTGATGAGCGCAGGACGTACGATGAGAGATCCAGTTTGCGGAATGAGCGTCTTATCCCTGGGAGGATTAGCGACTGTTCATAAGGATCAGGCGGTCTACTTCTGTTCCGAATATTGCAGGAGGAAGTTCCTCGAGCAGCCAGCGAGGTATCTGGCAGCTCTGATCGCGCCCAGCTATGCCGAAGCAAAAGAGAATAGGCTGGTTGCTTATTTCTCAATGGAGGTGGCCGTTGGCCAGAGTATGCCCACTTACTCAGGCGGACTCGGTGTGCTGGCCGGAGACACCTTGAAATCTGGCGCTGATCTCCGAGTGCCGATGGTCGGAGTAAGCCTGCTGTATCGAAATGGCTATTTTGACCAGAGACTAAGCGAGCGAGGCGAACAACACGAATCGCCGGTTCAGTGGCGGCCCGAACACTTTCTGCGGCTCTTGCCTGAGGTGGTTCGGATCGAAATCGAGAAGAGAACGGTTCAGCTTCGCGCCTGGGAGTACGACATTGTAGGCATGACCGGCTATGTCGTTCCGTTGATCTTGCTGGACACCGATGTTGAGGGAAATGCTGACTACGATCGCACGCTGACGGATTACTTGTATGGTGGCGATGACTGGTATCGGCTGGCCCAGGAGATTGTACTCGGGATAGGTGGAATAAGAATGCTTGCCGTCCTGGGATACAGCAGCATGCGAAAACTCCACATGAACGATGGCCACGCAAGTTTGCTAGTCCTGGAGCTGTTACGAAAACAGTCCGAAGCAGAGCCGAAAGAGTTGGACTTCGATAGCGTGAGGAGCCAATGCGTGCTTACTACTCACACGCCGGTGCCCGCCGGACACGATCAATTCGCGTATGACCTGGTCAAGCGCGCATTGGACGAGATGGTTCCCTTCGATGTGCTTCGAATGCTTGGTGGACAGGATCGGCTGAACATGACCCTGCTGGCGCTGAATCTCAGCCGCTACCTCAACGGGGTCGCAAGGCGTCATGAAGAGGTCTCGCGGGAAATGTTCCCAGGATACCCCAATCCACCACATCACCAACGGGGTTCATTCCTGGACCTGGACCTCAGACAGTTTCAAGGCTGTCTACGATGAGTACCTCCCGGGTTGGAGTAAAGGCCCATCCATGCTGAGGCAGGTTATCAGCATACCCCGAGAGGAGATTTGGAACGCTCACATATTAGCCAAATCACGATTATTGGCGCTGGTCCACGAGCGGGCCAATGTTCCGTTGGCCGGCGATACTTTGACCATAGGGTTTGCCCGGAGAGCCACACCCTATAAATGCGCCGACCTGATCTTTTCAGATCTCGATCGACTCCTGGCGTTCTCAAAGCAGGATGGTCCGGTGCAATTTATCTTCGCTGGGAAAGCCCACCCGAAAGACTACGCAGGTAAGGAACTGATTCAACGTGTCTTCGAGATTTCGCGACGCGTGCGCAATCAGATGGCAATCGTCTACCTGGAGAATTACGACATCGAAATGGCAAAGCTGATCGTGTCCGGCGTCGACCTCTGGCTCAACACGCCACAGCAGCCGCTTGAAGCGTCCGGCACCTCGGGGATGAAAGCCGCGCACAACGGAATTCCGAGTTTCAGCACCTCGATGGTTGGTGGATCGAGGGGCATATCGAAGGGGTGACTGGATGGTCTATCGGTTCGACAGGCGCACCGCAGCCAGATTTCAATGAACGCCGCAGGGAGGACACGTGGGATCTGTATGAAAAGCTGGGCGGTGAGATCGCACCAATCTTTTATCAGGATCGCAGGCGCTGGATTGACATTATGCGGAACTCGATAGCTTTGAATGCTTCGTATTTCAACACGCACAGGATGGTTCAGCAGTATGTGACGAACGCATACCTGCAGTGAGGAGCTACGAGCAATGTTGTACCGCGCAGTCAGCGATGATTGAGCTACGAGGAGCCCAGCTGACGAGATAGTCAACGCCTCTTTGTAATTGCACCACCAAAGCGGCGTCTTTCCGAAGCGTATCCTTGATCATAAAGCGCTTGCGCAGGGAGGCAAGACCTATGAGTTTGTTTCACAAATTCCAAGACGTTTACTTCGACGCTGTAAGGCTGCGAGAGGCATTGGAAAAAATTCCGCAACAATGCGAATGCATGGATGCCGACGCTCATCTCGAAGGTAAGTGCTGTTGTGCGGCGGCACATCAAGGCGGGCACCGGAGCACTGAGAGCGAAGCAGAGTCGAGTAAGGGCTGCATGAAGTCCATCTCAAAGCTCCGCGACGGCATTCAATGGTTTCAGGATGATCTACGAAACCTTAGTAGAGTCTTCCACCGAACGAAACACCTCAATGATTTAGGCCGGCTTATGACTGACCGCATCATTGAATTCTCGCGAAGGATGTTCTTCAACTTCTCTTTGTTTTTAGGAACCTCGGTTTGGAAAACCCTTTGGTACTTTTTCAGGTTTGGATGCGTAAATCCCCACACGCAGTGAAAAGCTGGACAGCGTAGTTTATCGGTCTTGAGTTCGCCCTTTTCGGCGAGAGCGCGACCCGTTTCTTCATATTCGCGCCACGTGGCGAGCAATCCATCGGGATCAGCGAACCGTTTCGCAGGTGGAGCGAGGAAATTCAGGCGGCGTGCCTTGTCCCTTTGCTCTACAACGTCCACAGTCAAGTAGAAGGAGTTCCTGCGATCATAGTACATGATGGGCGAGAGCGACACGTAGGCAAAGTCTCCCATCGCTTGGATCTCGCCTGTGATCTTTGCGTATGAATCCATGAACGCCTGATCATTATGAGCGGCAATTGCCTGCACCAACATCTCCAGTTCGTTACCGAATCCCTCCTGGATCAGCTCGGCTGGAATTTGAGTAGTACCAAACACGTCGACGCCTTTGAGCATCGCCTCCCTAACGGGTGCCCCTGATTGGGCTATAAGCAACATCGATAGGACAGATATCTTCATCAGCATGGGAGACCTCAATTCTCTTGACTCGATACTTTGAAAGTGACGGCTACTGGAGCGAGGGTTATTATAAGTACCGGTTTGACCTTAAACAACAATGGCAGGTAGACGAACAAAGGGTTGAGCTAAACAATAGAAGTGTCTGCCCTAAGGCGGTGTGCGTGTTCGCGAATTGCGTTTCTCCGGAAATATGCGTATGGCCGAGCTGATCAATCGCAGTATCGAGTTCTTCGACGCTCAGTTTCAGCGCCAGGTCCAAGACGGCGATTTCGCCCTCAATCCTTTCGAGGGATTGGCGCTTCCGTACCTTCGCGGGCAAGTGCTCGATTTAGGGAGCGGCTTGGGAAACCTCACAATCGAGGCGGCGCGGCGTGGTTGCTCGGTCCTCGCACTCGATGCAAGCCCAAACGCGATCGAACGTGTTCGCAGCGTGGTTCACGCCGAGGGTCTGGCGATCGAAGCAACACTAGCCGATCTGACCACATACCAGATTACGAAGGACTTCGACGTTATTGTATCAATCGGACTGCTCATGTTTCTCGAAAGAAGTCGAGCCCAGGAACTGTTGAGCGACATTCAGCAGCATGTTAGACCGGGTGGCTGTGCGATCATCAATGTGCTGATTGAAGGCACGACTTATTTGGACATGTTTGAACCGACGCAATATTATCTGATAGAGAACATCCCTGCGGGCTGGCGCGCCAGAGAGACATACCGGATTGTGAGCCCCGACGAGTTTGTCGAGGTATTTTGAGCTGGCTGAGCCCGGAAAAGATTTTGAGCTTTATGCCGAGGGCCACTTCAGGCGCACGAAATAACTCTATTGTTGCGAGACCTGTAGACCGGTTGCCAACTTGGATGACAACACACCTGGCCCGATGTTCACCTACCCCGAGGGGTATACATAATGAAACCAACGCCTACCAAACAGAAAGCCATTCCGATTATGTCCGACGCATCAGGCTTCACGCGGTCAATTTAGCCATCCCCACAAAATCGAAGGGATAATGAATACGCCGCCATATGCGGCATAGACACGCCCGAAGTTTGCAGGCTGTAGAGTGGGAATTACGCCGTAGCCAACAATGACTAGCGCTCCGATCACGCCGGCCCACCATCCCCATTTTTCCCGAATCCACAGCCAAATCAAATAACCGCCGCCGATCTCCATGAGCCCGGCCAGTAAGAAGTAGAAGATTGATTTGAGCATCCTGTTCCTCGTTCACAGTGTGTGCACGAAATTTGAAGTGCTTCGCAGACTTCGGGAATAGAACAGATGAGTTGGGAACGTTCATACCGGCCATAGGAGAAAATCCTTTTGGATAAGAATGAACTCATTCTATGGAAGCCAGTGCGCAGATTCTTGTTTGTGTTTCATACTCTGCGCTTGTGGCAGCAAGTTAGCAGGAACGGATTCTTGCCATCAACAAATTCGATGCAAACAGAATCCCTAGACTGCGAAACGGTGAGTGAACAGGTGAGTGAGGGACCAACGCAACTCCAAAAACCTAGATTTTGTGGGGCGAGCACCGGGGCTTGAACCCGGGACCTCCTGATCCACAGTCAGGCGCTCTAACCAACTGAGCTATGCTCGCCGCAAGTCGCAGAGTTACTTTGTCGCATCGCCCTTCATTTTGTCAATTGCAGGTCTGTCGGTTCTCAATCGTGTGCTCACACCGCTCTTGTTGACCGACCTCGCCTCGGATTTCAGCAGCAGGAATCAAAGGTCCTGCCAACTCAATCCGCCTGTCTCGCTGAGTCGCCCCCGGCCGACAAACTCCCCGCAACGCGCGCGGTCGGCCAATTAGAGTGCCACCGAGTAGCTTGCTGCTGTGCACTATAGCGTACAGCTCTGGCCGAGGTCCCAGAGTAAAACCCGCACCCGCGCCGCCAAAGCCGAGCGCGTTGACACTCCAAAACCGGTGATATAAACTGAAGCACTCTGGCAATCAAATCACCGGTGGACGTTACTATTTAATCATCTCAACACCAACGGGTGCCCGGATTGAAGCATCGTATGTGGGAGCGGTTCCCAGACCAGTTTCCAGCAGCACCATGCAACGGAGGAAGTCCTATGCTTAACAAGATTCTAGGAAGAGTTGCCGGCCTCAGCGCGATTGCGTTGTTCCTGTCGACGATGGCCCTTGCGCAAACCGCGCAGATCGAGGGAACCATCAAGCTCAAAGACAAAGACGGCACATTGAAACCCGTCGAAGGGGCCTTGATCGACATCTATCGAACCGACATAAAAGGACACTGGGATGTGAAAACCGACAAGAAAGGTCACTACATCAGGCTTGGAATGCCTGTCCAGGGGATCTTCCTGGTCGTCGTGTCCGGGGCGGAGCTGCAGCCGAACTGGGCGACAGGAGTCAGACTTCTTTCCGGCGCCCCGATAGACTTCACTATGGATCCGGGCGATGGCAAGACGCCCACCCCGGAGCAGATCCAGACCCTGATCTCGGCGAAGCCGAAACAGGGGGCCGCTCCGGGAACTCCGGGAATCTCCGCCTCTGATAAGGCCAAAATGGAGGCCCAGCAGAAGGAAGACTCCGAAAAGAGGAAAGAGGGCGAGGCCCTGCAAGGAAACTATAACGACGCCTTGAATCACTACAAACAGGGCCTCGAGTTCATGAAGACCAGCAACTATCAGGGGGCCCTTAGCGAGTTTGAATCGGCGGGAAACGTCGACTCATCGAAACACGAGGCCTTTGCGGAGGTGTCCTATAAGTCAAATGCAAACATCTCCGAAGCTCACTATCAACTGGGCGTCGATCTGTTCAACAAGAGGCAGCGAGATGAGGCTAAGACTCATTTTCAGAAGGCGGTCGAGTCAATCGACAAGGCGATCGCGGTCATTTCAGCCGTTCCGGCCGAAAAGAATCCCAATCTCAACAACGACCTGATCACCTACTACAACATTCGCGCCAAGAATGCGATGCTGCTGATCGAGCACTACGGTATTGTGGATCTGGTCGATGACATCATGAAGATGATTGCCAAGGTCGAGGCCATCGATCCCACGAACAAGAACAGGTGGGGGGTTATGAGAGGGGACGTTTACAGGTTCTCGGGACGGTCTGATGACGCGGTCGCGGCGTACAAGACCGCAATTGCTGCCGATGCAACCAACGTCGACGCCCTCTACGGTCTCGGGCTGACGCTGGTCGCAGCTCAGGAGAAGGAAAAGATCCAGGAGGGGGCCAATGCGCTCGCGGACTTCGTCAGCAAGGCGCCCCCAACCGACAAGCGTGTGCCCGACGTCAAGGCAGCACTCGAGGCGGTTAAGGAGGCCTATAAGGTCGAGGCCGAGAAGCCGGCCAAGCGTCGCGGCAAGCCGTAGAGGACCGAATCTCATCGCGAGGCCCGGCAGCCTCCTCCAGAACTTCGACGAGAGCCACGGTGAAGAAACATCGTGGCTCTTTCGCGTGAGAGTTGTGAAAGCGCGCTTCACCGCGGACTTGAAGCTCTAACAAACCGCGTCTCCGCGGTGATACCTTCGCAACGAGTTCCGCGACGCGCTGTGTGTGGGGATTGCGCGAAAACCTGACCCACCGGAAGTCGAGACGATTGGAAAATCATCGACCTTGTGTTACTTTCTGTGGGCAGGCTGGGAAGACAAAACACCGGGCATAAACCCCCTTGTAGCTCGCTTGCAACCTAAGAGAAGCCAGAGGGCGTAAGCCCCCTTGTTGCTTGCTTGCAACCTAAGAGAAGCCAGAGGGAGATTGATGCAGACCTTTAATTCCCGCCGCCGGCAAGTGGCGGCAGTGTTCATTCTGGCTCCCCTCTCACTGCTGATCACAGGCCAACACTCATCGACAGAGGTTCCGGCGCGAGCCGGAGTCCGTCGCAGCCTCGTTGCCGACGATGCCGACCGAGCCGCCAGACTCGCCTCGATCAAGACCCGGCTCTCTTCGACGCGAGCTCCGGAGTTTCGACAGGCGCTCAAGGCCCTCGCGTCGCTCGACGAACAAGGCGCGCTCGACGTCTGGGAGGCGGCCCTTGCGCATCCCGATCCCGAGCTTCAAAAAGAAGCGTGGGCTGCGTATCAAGCGCCGAAGCTCGAACTCACCCGAAAGGAGCTTGTGCCTCAGGTCGCTCGGATCGCCGGACCTGCAAATGAGATTCTCGACCTCGCCCGCGCTTCCGGACTCGAGGCGAATGTCTGGTCTGCAACGGACAACCAAACTATCATCGCTGCGCCGCCTTATCTGCTGGAGGGCCTCGGCCGAGCCGGCCTGGAGATGACCACCCTCTATGATTCAGTCGCCGACTGGCAACGGGCGCGAGCGAGCGGAGATCAGTTGGCTGAGTCAATCACGCCCGATTATCAATCCGGGAAAGGCGCCTCGCAGACACAGGTTCGGATAGCAGTGGTTGACCTCGTCCGACAGAGCCAACCCGCGGCCGGATACTCGAGTTGGCTGGGTGACCACGAGAACATTTTGATGAGAAATGATGCTCGGCTGGCTTACCTGGATGTCTTCACGTCGGACGGGTCTGCCGAGTCAATCGACTCGCACGTCGAACAGCAATATACGAAACGCGGCCACAACGTTTTGGGTTTCTACACACTCGAACAGTTCGCTCAGTTAGCGCCTCGACTGTTTCCGGGCAGGACGTTTGATCCCGGCCGCGCGCGGGAACGGCGACAGAACGAAATCAATCCCGCACTCCTGGAAGGCAGATTCCACAGCTACGAGGAGACTCTCGCCGAGTTCACGGAGCTTGCGCAAGCGAACCCGAACATCGCACGACTGGTGAATCTCGGTCCGACTTATGAGGGCCGCCAGGTATTCGCCCTCAAGATAACCAAAGACCCGGCGATCAATGACTCGAGCAAACCGGAGGTGCTCATCACCGGATGCCATCATGCTCGCGAGTGGATCTCGGTCGAACCTCCGCTCTTCTTCGCAAAGCAGCTCGTCAACGGCTATGGCTCGAATGATTCGATGAGATACCTGGTCGACAATCTGCAGATATGGATAGTGCCAATAGTCAATCCGGATGGGTTGACCTACAGCCAGGGACAGGAGAACGATCGCACAGATGACGTGAGACTCTGGCGCAAGAACCGCAGGCCGATATCAGTTGATGGTTGTGGATCCGGCGTGGGCGCAGACCTGAATCGGAACTATGACTTCCAATGGCGCCTGCGCGGCGATGATCCATGTCCCAATTACTCGGATGACATGGGCGGGAGCGATGACCCGAACAACGAGGTATATCGGGGCCCGCGGGCGGGCAGCGAGCTTGAAGTAAAAGCGATTAAGTCGCTGGTTGATGATCCCCAGCATCACTTTCGCGGCGAGCTTGACTATCATAACTACAGCCAGTTGATCCTTTACCCCTGGGGCTATCAAACCGCCTCGGCCCCTGATGCGCCGACCCTCGCGCAGTTGGCACAGCGCCTGTCGGACGAGATCTTCAAAGTCAATCAGGTACGATACAAGGCTGAGCAGGCGATAAGCCTATACGAAACAACCGGGGCGTCGGTCGACTATTCCTATGGCGCCAATCGCATTCCCGCATCCTATACGGTCGAGATGCGGCCGACGTGTTGCAACTTCAACGTGCCCGAAAACGAGATAGCTCAAGTTAACGAAGAGAACTGGGCCGGCGCCCTTCTGTTGTTGGACTGGGCGGCGGGCCCGCCGATTTTGGAGTCGGTCAAGGGCTATCAACGAGCTCCGGATGGGTCCACTACAAAGCTGGTCTACGCGGCGCAGTGGCAGAAATCGGCCGGCACCGAAGGCGGACGCCAGTTCGTTGCAGATACTCGCTTCCCCGGTCTCGAACCAGGCCGAATGATTCTACGATTGCAATTCTCGAAGGCTATGCCAACCGGCGTCGATCCTCACGCCGCGCTCGGGCGAACGACGCCTCCCGATGAGCTGAGGCTTGCATCCGCCGGTCAAGAGCAAGGATGGCAGAAGACTGCCTATTCCGGAGACACCTGGGTGGGGGAGGTGATGATCCCTCAAGATGGCGACCAGATCAACCCCTGGCTCCTTGCGGTGTCGGCAGCGGACGCCAATGGTTTCAAGCTGGATGCCTTACCAGGGACGGTAGCGGGTTATGCAACAGGAACAAATTCATGGCTCAACTACGAAGACTCGAATAGCGCGGGATCTGAGGGAGGAACCGACACAGTTCATTCGCTCGCGCCAACCTTGCGGGGCGATTCTCTCGAGGTATTCGTGGCGTCTCCCAGCGGCGGCGAACGTCTGGCGGGCGGCGAACCGTATACCGTCACGTGGCGAGTGCCGAGAGAGACAGGCTTCGTCCCGGTGGGGCAGGACCTGCTGTTGTCTGTCGATGGCGGTGTGAATTTCTCGCCAATAGCCCGGGGCATTTCGGGGGCGGTCGAAAAGCTCGCTGTGAATCTGCCGAGAGTTGCGACGACCACCGCCCGCATGCGACTTGTAGCGCGAGAAGGCACGACCGGCAACGTGGTCTTCGGCGATAACAAGACCAACTTCACGATCGCCGCGAATGTCGGGAGTGCGGTCGAGATCAGCTTCGTATCGTCCGAACGTGTCGATCTCAACTGGGCAGAAGCGCCTTCGGACGATCTGCCGGGCGGCGCAACTGGGACCTCGCGATTGATCATCAATCTGAACATTGTCAATCAAAGCGGCTTCCCTATCGCCAATCCCTTCGTGCGCGTGAATGAGTTGGCCGGGGGCAACGTTCTACTTACGCGTGACAGCAAGTCGACGCCCGCCGCGGGCGCGCGCCAGTCAGTCGATACCGGGGGCGATGACATAATCGCGCCAGGCGAGTCCGTTCAGGCACGGTTGATAGTGGGATTGGCCAGTAGGAAGAAGCTGACAGTGAGCGTCGATTTCTACGGCGTGCCGGTGGGTGGATCGATCATTGCGTCAAGCCCTGTGAGAGTCTGGAAAGGGAAGCCCAAGAGCAAGTGAGGATTCGTTTCTCGTTTATCGTTCCTCGTTTCTCGTTTCTCGTTCTCGCGCTATTCATTTGAACGCATGAACCAAACGAGAAACGAGGAACGAGAAACGTTTCTCTTACTGCCAGGCGATGGTTGCCATTCCCGCCGCGCTCGCAAGCTGATCGAACCTGATGGGCTCTCCCCTCAGGTCCAGTCCGAACTCAGCCGGGTCCAGCACGAGTGGATGCGCATCGAGCGCATCGTGGACTGCGCGACTGGCCTCGCTGACATCCATCCCTCCTATCACGAGCATCCCGGTCACCTCAGCGGGCGAACCCGCAGGCGCGAGTCTGTCGCGATAGTAGAGCGCGAAGCGGTGTAACTCATCGGTCCGCGCTTCAGGTTCACATGCGTAGGAGCGCACCAGCACCGGCTCGCGATTTCGCACGATGACCGAAGTGAAGCCCGAGTCATTGGCCGAAACCAGCATCTTGTCGCCCGGCCTCTGGTCCCACATCAGCCACTGGGCTTCGCCGAGGTGACGCGGCAAGACCAGCCCCGTTTGCCAGCCCATAAGTTTGAACATCGCTTCGTACTCCGATGCAACGTCATCCCGGGCAACGGTGACCAGATAGCGTTCCTGTCCGCCCCCCGGGCTCAATCGTTGGCGGCTGATTCGAAGGTCGGAGGTCGGTGTTGCAATGACTCTCTCGATCTTCCACGAAAGAATCTCATTCAATTCGCGGCGGCCGGAGGGCTTGCTTTCAAGTGTGACGACCAGGGTTCGCGCGCTTCCTTCGGGCAGCGCTACCGACCAGCGCTTCTTCCTTGAGAGCCCGGCTGCCTCCGCGGTCTGCAAGATGATTTCGATCAGTTCAGCAGGATCCTGGAGGTTCGAGGTGTCGAACCCGGGAGTGACCAGTCCCTTACGGAGGGGCGTGACAGCGCTCGATGCCAGCGAGAACCCGCGCCGGCTTCGCCGCAAATCAACAACCGCGAAACTGTCATCTACGAATCCCGCCGCGGTCTGAGGGGTTCGGGGATCTAGCAGATGTCGTTGGAGAGATGATGGCATGCGCGTTTCTCGTTTCTCGTTTTACGTTTCTCGTTCTCCGTTCGATTTGTGTGTTCACCTCTCAAACGAATAGGAGGAAGAACGAGAAACGAGGAACGCGAAACGAGAAACGAATTCTCAGTACTCGCGATAGGACTTGCCGTCGCTGCCTTCGCCGCGAGCGCTGCTGTGAACGTCTACGACCCCTTGCCCCCCGGTGAGTGAGACCTCGTCATCGCCCATCTCCAACTCCCAGTCGGCCTCATCCGTGATAGGGTCTACCGGCACGCTGCGGAGGTAGCCTGCTTGAACAAGCTCCTCAATCGATTGAGGCAAGCGCTCTTTATCGGCCGCGTACTGATCAAGCAATTTTCGCATCTGGCGAAGGTCCTCTTTAAGGATGGTCTCCCGAGCCTTCAGTTGAATCTGCTGGTAGGATGCCACTCCGATGGACGCCAGGATTACGATAATCGTCATTACCATAACCAGCTCGAGGAGCGTGAATCCCGGGTTGCCGCTTCGGTCCGGGTTGAATCGTCTGCACAACATAAATGAATACGTCCCGGGGTTCGACCTGTCAAAGCGCGAACCCAATCAAACTCCCCGTTACCAATCCCGGTAGCTCGTCCCGTTGAGGGCCTTTTGATCGCTCTTAGAGAACACATCCCACACGTCCTCGCCGCCCCAGGAGTCGGAATCCGCGTCGTCCTTGTAGGCCCTCATTCCCCACTCCTTGTCGCCGGTCATGGGGTCTATAGGAAGGCGGCGCAGGAAGCGGACCCGGTTGCCGCTCGTTCCAACGACGTTGGCCGGAATAAATCCTTCGACGAGCACATTGAGGTCCTTCGGATACCCGCTCTGAGTCTTCAACTCAATGGGTATCGCAGTCCCGTTCGACCTGTCGTGGTAGAGCTTGTAGCGGTCCATCGCCTGGCGCAAGTCTCGGAGCGCCAGCCTCAGTTCGGCCTCACGGTCCCGCTTGACCGTGTTGCGCACCAGCGGAATAGCTGCAGCGGTCAAGACCGACAGGATCATGATCACGATTATTATCTCAAGCAGCGTGAATCCAGATTGCCGACTGCGCATTGCGGACTGCGGTCGAGCGACAATCCGCAGCCGCTGACCCGAAATCTTCAATCGAAGATGTTTCACGGTTTTCATACTCTCTATAGTCCGCAATCCCACTCCCTACCTGACTTCGATATGCGTTGACTGTAGTCTGAGCGGCAGCATCTGCCCCGATGAGGACCGGAGCATCGTCTGTCCCTCATTCAGTGTGAGGGGCGTTTGGCCCTGACTCTTCACCGTGAACACGATCAGCAGCAACTGGCCCCGCGCCTGCCTACCGGGCGTTCCGCCCGGTAGCTCCAACTGCACATTCAACTGTCCGCCTTCGGAGGAGAACTGAAGGTTCGGCCTGCCTCCTCCTGAGCTGAGCAACCCGCCCTCGCGCGCTGCTTTGACTTCAAGTATGTTCGGATCGAAGCTTAGGGAAACATTGCTCGAGCTCATCTCGCCGTTGCCGTTGACAATCACGGCTACGTAGAGATCCTGCCCCTTCACTGCCACCGCTGATGCGCTTTTGACACTTACCATGACCGGCGTGTTGTTCGCGTGGCTGTTTGCATTAATCTGCGCATCGTCATCGTCATCGTCGTCATCGTCATCCAGAACCGGCTTCTTGACCTCTCCGGGTTTACTGACGGTCTCCTTGGTTATCTCTGACTTGACGGGCTTCGATGGCTGCGCAACCGGATTTATCTGATTGAGCGTCGGCTGTATGACCACAACCCCGGGAACTTCGGGCCTTTGCGAACCTGTCGGGGGAATTACTGCAGCGGTCCTGTTCTCCGGAACCTGAGGTCTGGATGCTTCACCGGCCGGGCCGGTCGAGGCGACCTGGTTCTGCTGTTGCTGGTCATCGAGTTCGGCCAACTCGATGATTTGCGCGATCGACAACTGAGTCGATGGATCCGCTGAGTAGCCGGCTGCGCGCGTCAGGTGGTCCTTCTCGGTGATGTCGGCCCGCCGCAGGATATGAGGCGTCACTGTTATCACGACATCGCTTTGCCTGTCGATGGTATCGGGCGTAGCGAAGAATCGCCCAAGGATCGGAATCAGTCCCAGGATCGGTATGCCCTTCGTTTCCTTTGACTGGTTAGTCTGGCTGACACCGGCAATCAAGGTGGGCTTGCCATCCTTGATTCGCGCAACGGAAGACATCTCTCGTTGGTTGAAGGAAGGCGTCAGTTTACCTGTGCTGGTATCGAGCGAGGTCGAGGAGATCTTCATCTTCATGTAGACCTCGTCCTCGAAGACCTGCGGCTTCATGTCTATGTTGAGTCCGACATTCTCATACTGGATCTGCGGGAAGGCAGTTCCGCTGAATCCACCAAACGCGCCGCCCAGCCCGGTAGCGACGTCAGCCGGGTTGATGCCAGCCGAGTTTTCAATAGCCCGCGTCGCGCTTCGAGATGGATTTGCGAAGGTGGGAAACGCCGCGGTTTGAATCGGCACCCGCTGCCCGATCTTGATCGACTGGTCCTCCCCGTCAAGCACGTGAACCTGAGTCGACGCCAGCAGCTTCGCCTTGCCCTTGTCCTGGAAGAGGCTTATAGCGCTTGCCGGCATCCCTAGAGCAAAGCCCAGAATGTCGCTATTCAGGAAAGTGTGCGCCCTGGCAGCGCCACTCACAAAGCCATTCTGGCCAAATCCACCAAGAGAGCCAGCGTTGACTGCTACCGGGTCAGAGCTGCCTGAGCTGGGCACGGCGAACTGATTCCCGATGCTCAACAGATCATTGCGTGAGACCTCGTAGATGTTCACATCGATCAGAACTTCCGCTTTGCTCTTGTCCAGCGAATCGATCAATTGTTCGACCAGGTCCAGATTGGTGGGCGTATCCCGAACGATTAGCGCGTTGAGGTGCTTCACCGGCGTTATGAACTTGGTTTGAAGCGTCGTGGTGATCGCGTTGCGCAGCTCCACGAGGTCCGCGTTCCTGATGTAGAACGTGCGGGCCGCCATCTGTTCGTACTTCGCTCTCGACTGGACGTTATCCATCGCGATCATCAGGGTCCGCGTGTCGATCTGGATGTACATCAGGTTGTTGGCCTTCAGGATTATCTCGAGCGCCTTCGCACGAGTGACGTTGCGCAGCTCGATTAC
>JBGPFL010000024.1:0-15278 GCA_041483295.1 Blastocatellia bacterium
CCTGGATCGATCGATCATTGCCCGCGCCCTGCGTGGGCTGGTCAGGCCGAGATATCCTATAGTCGCAGCTCTTCGCTCCCGCGGCGATGCGACAGTCGCGGACAACCTCGGTCTCAAGCAGATCCCTATATACGCGCAGTTCTTCGTCGCACAACTGGCAATAGACATTTGCTACCGCCAGCAAAGGACAGTTTCGTTGCTTCCACGAATAGGACCCATCTCGCAACCTTCGAACCGAGACGTTGTAGCCACGCTCGTCGACAAGGAGCGAGAGTCTCTTAACTTTCTTCTCGAAACTGAGACCTTGCACTGCCGGCTTTAGACTCTTCGACACGTCATCCGCTTGCCTTCGGAGCACAGTGCTCACGGCTTGCGGTCCAAATACAACACCGACCTTCTGAATTACGCTGAGCGCGAGTGCTTTATATGAATTGGGAAAGAGCAACTCAGCTTTGTCTGTGAGAAAGTAGACTCGGCCCGGCCGCCCACGTTCGCGCTGCTCAGTCTCAAAGGAAATGAGCCCGTCCCGGCTCAATAGATCGAGATGACGCCGAATGCCGACCTTGCTTACTCCCACCGCGCAGGCGATGCCGTCGACTGACATTCGCCCCTCGGCCCTGAGACAGCGCAGTATCTCGCTTCTCGTCTCCTTCAGTATGTTAGCTATCGAAGCGACCACAAACCAATGCTAAGGAGCGTCTCCGATTTTGTCAACTTTTTCGTTAGTAAAATCGGGAGGCGAAGGACAACCACCGGTCCAGCTCAATGGTGATGGGCCCGCTCGAACGCGATCAACCACGCAGCAAACGAGAGGCCTCCCGACATTAGAGTCAGGAGGAGTCACTCCACTGCCTGATGTTCTTGAGTGAGGTGAGATTCAGCTCCCCTGTCCAAGAACGAAGGACATTGCGGCAAAGCGGGAGCGGAGCGACAATCTTGAGGGGTCGCACGGTTGGCGATCTTCGCGGTGGTCGGTATTCAGATTAGGAAACTGGGAGTGCGTATGACGGAAGAGATCTCGGCAGTTTCCCAGAGCCGCTTACAAAAGGTTCAAAGAGAGATTGATCGATACGAACATCCTCTGTTCGAGTGGAAGGCGGAGTGCGTTGAGAGAGGTATTGAAGTCACGGTTAGCTTGAGGCATTCAGGAATACACGACGACCCATATAGGTTTTGCCTCACTGCTCGTGAAATCGACGCCCGGGCGTTCGAGTGGGACTTTCAGAGGCAGCTCTACAACTACCTGCACGACTACTTAGTCGAAATGTTCACGCGAAGCCCTCAGATCAAGGAATACTGACGGACATTAGCCCTTCAGCTTTCACTTCGAAACAGTAGAGGAAGCAGAGAGTTGTCGTTACCTATTCAAAGGATCGGTCCGACCGTGTTTGGGAAAAAGATTTCTGGGCGACCAGATCAAATGGGGGAAATGTCTGTCAGGCTCGCGGGTGGAATTTCTTAAAAATCTCTCGAAGTCTCTCGTTCGTTACGTGGGTGTAGATCTGGGTTGTGCTGATGTCGCTGTGGCCAAGCATCATCTGCACTGATCGAAGGTCGGCGCCGTTTTCGAGGAGATGCGTTGCAAAGCTGTGCCTGAGCAAGTGAGGCGTGACGTGACCTATGCGCGCCTTATTGCCGTATGTCACAATCAACTTCCAAAATGCCTGCCTGGTGACTTGCTCCCCTCGCGCGCCGACAAACAACCGAGAGGTGTTTTTGCCGTTAAGCAAAGAGGCGCGAACTCGTATGTACTGCCTGATCCAGGCAACGGCGCTCTGCCCTATCGGGACCGCACGTTCCTTTGTCCCTTTTCCAAGTGTTACCAGGAAGCCGAAATCGAGGTTCAGGTCGGCAACCTTCAACGACACCAATTCTGAAACCCGCAGGCCGGTGGCATAGAGCACCTCCAACATAGCTTTATCTCGGAGCCCGATCTCAGTGGAGGTGTCGGGGCTGTCGAGGAGTGTGTTAACCTCTTCGGTTGATAGAAACTTGGGAAGTGACTGCCAGGACCTTGGGCTCTGAATATTCGTGCTTGGGTCGCGATTCAAATGGCCATCCAATAACAGGAATCTGTATAGATTTCTGACCGTGACCAGCGCTCTGGATATGCTCCTCGCTTCTAAGCCCGAGCGGCTCAGGGCCTGAATGAAATCGGCAATGTCACTTCGCTCGATCGAAAGGAGGTCCTTACCGATAGCGCTGGCATAGCTGCGGAGTTTTTCGAGGTCGGTCTTGTAGGCTGCGAGAGTGTTTGATGACAGCCCCCTCTCCACACGCAAATAGCTCAAGAAGTTTCTTTCGATGCTATCCTCCACCGTTATGCCCCTCCTCTCACAGGGTTGACTCCGTCCTGAAACCTTGGGCATATTCTATACGATTCTGGGCGCAGTCCAAATTCAAGAGGGCTGATGGACTTAGAAAATCTCAGAGAAAGTACGACGGGAGATCGCGACCTCCAGACAGATGGAGCTTTGATTTAGGGAGTCGAGGCTATTTGATGAGATTAGACGAGATTGCGGAAAGATTATCCTGCACACTGCAGGGAGACGGGAGCATCGACATTCGCGGTGTAGCGACACTTGAGGATGCCACGGAAGGCGATCTTAGTTTCCTGACAAACACGAAGTACCTCGCGGAAGCAAAGAGGACGATGGCTTCGGCCGTGATTGTTGGATCCGACTGTCCCGATCTGGGTCGATCTCTACTCAAACATAAGAATCCCTACCTGACATTCGCCAAAGCGATAGAGGTTTTCCATTCCCCTCCTCGAAGACAACCTTCGGTGCATCCCTCGGCGTGGGTTTCAGACCTGGCGGTAATCGGAGCCGACGTATCCATTGATGCTTTCACTCACATAGCAGACGGTGTGATCATTGACGACCGGGTAAGAATTGGCAGCAACTGTACGGTCGAGGAGGGGGCGAGAATCGGCGAAGGCACTACGATCCACTCGGGAAGCGTAATATGTCACGGCGTGGTGATTGGAAGGCGCTGCATAATACAACCTAACTCGGTAATCGGTGCGGACGGGTTCGGATATGCCAAGGCGGACAATGGTACCTGGTACAAGATCATCCAAACCGGGACCGTAGTCCTGGGAGATGAGGTAGAGATCGGGGCTTGCACGACTATTGATCGCGCAACACTAGGGCAGACCGTCGTGGGAGATGGAACGAAGCTCGACAACCTCGTTCAGATAGGCCACGGTTCGTCGGTCGCCAGGAATAGCCTCCTTTGTGCGCAGGTCGGGTTGGCCGGATCGACCAGGATAGGGAGTAACGTAGTGCTGGCAGGTCAGGTGGGATCGGCCGGGCATCTATCGATTGGCGACGGAGCCATTGTAACCGCCCAGAGCGGGGTAGGCGACGACATCGAGCCAGGTAGGGTGGTCTCGGGGTCGCCAGCCTTCGATAATAGGAAGTGGCTGAGGTCGACGGCTGCCTTCACCCGCTTACCGGAGATCCACAGAGCGATCAGGGACCTGGAGCGACGCGTGGCGAAGCTCGAGCCAACTTCTCAGGCATTACCTGAAGAATAAAGGAAATAATAATACCAACTTTTATAGCAAGTTAAGAGCTAAAGGCAAATATGAAAATTGAGGTCATGTCTGCTCATGAGATTCGCAGATTAGAGCAGAGTGTTGAGAAGGTACTTGAAGTAATTCCCGCGGAGCATCTCCGAGGATTCAGCAAGTTAGTCTTCGTGGACGTGATTACGGAGCCGCGACTCTCCGCGAGTCAGCGGGCTACCCTGCCGGCCCTTTATCACCCGAAGATGGGTGGCCAGACGGCATGGGCGGAAGTTGCGACAACGGTCCTTGCACCTAAAGAGAAGTTCCCGAAGAGACTAGTCGCCCGGCTCTCGATTAAGTCCAACCTCGCGCAGGTAGTGCTGTCCCTGGTCGCCCAGCACTACCATCTCACACTGTCGAAGGGCATCCGAAAGAACCAGCTGGAGATCGCTTGCAGGCTTTATGTCGAGAAGCATTTCGAGAAGTGGAGAGAGAACCAGGGTGGACTGAGAGCTCGCCTGCTCAAGCCATTCAAACCCTATCTGGACAAGCTCGCCAAGAGACTCGCAAAGAAATACAGAGAAGAGATGGCAAGAAAACAGAACAAGTAGACTATTTGTCGTTGAGGGACTCCATAGCCTCTGCCAGAGCTCGTGCGACTTCTGACGTCGAGACGTTTCCCTTCCGGAACTTCAGAGTGAGCGAGTAGTGTTTGCTCTTGCCGCCAAACTGAAAGACAAACCCCTTGATCTTGGTGGCCTTCCCGTGCCTGACTTGGCGAGCTTGATCGCGCGTGAGACCAGCTCCGCTGATCGCCTCGACAAACCGCCGCATCTCGTCAACATCCGGCTGCCTAACTACCTGTAGCAGTATTGATTTAGCGGTAATGTCGGCGCGCCGACAAAGATCGCGTACGTCGGTAGGAAGGCCTGCCAGGGAAAGCGACTCGGTAATAGAACTCCTCGCTTTTCCTATCTTCTTTGCGATCTGCTCGTGTGTGTACCCGAAGCGGACTGCCAGTGCCTGTAATCCGTCTGCCTCCTCGAACGCGGTCAAATCCTTCCTTTGCAGATTCTCAATTAGGGATATTTCGGCAACGTCTCTTTCATCGACATCCAGCTCGATGCACGGCAACTCGGTAAGGCCGGCCTCCAGACTCGCTCGATATCTTCTCTCCCCGCTTATTATCATGAACCTGCCACCGACGTCGCTCGGTCTCACAAGTAGCGGTTCCAGCACACCCTTGCTCTGGATCGAGCTAACCAGCTCAGAGAGATCTCCGATCTCGACTCTCGGCTGGCCGGGATTGGGCGCCAGTTTTTCGATGGGAATCATTCGGCCAATCGGAGCGCCCCCTCCCTTGCTTGTCAGCAGTTCGACGTAGTGCGCATCGTGACGGAGTTTGAAGTTTGTCGGAAGCCCTCTCTTAGACACGGCGAATCACCTCGGCGCATAGACTTGAATACTCGCTCGCGCCACTCGAATTTGGCGCAAACGTAAATATCGTTTCCTTGTAGGCCGGACTCTCTTCCAACCGGACGGACTTGCTGATAACGGTACTGAAGACCTTGTCACCGAAGACTTGCTTGATCTGCTCTTGAATATCCCTCGCTAGAGTTGTTCGCTTATCGTGTAGAGTTATGACCACACCTAATACTTGAAGGTTAGGATTTGGTCGAGCCTTTACTTTGTCTATTGTTTCCAGTAAATCATCGGTGCCTTCTAAGGCAAAATATGAAGGCTGAATAGGGATGATCAGGTAGTCGGATGCCACCAGGGCATTGACTGTTATTAGCCCGAGCGTAGGTGGGGTGTCGATCAGAATATAGTCATAACTCGAGGTCAGCCCATCAAGACGGTCCTTGAGCCTGAAGGGTGCATCGAATTCCCCCAGCAGCTTGCTTTCGAACTTGGCCAGACTGATTCTTGACGGGAGCACGTTAAGCCCAACGATGGCCGAACTCCTGATCACCTTCTCATAATCCACTGAGGGCTCGGTCAGTAACTCATAAACAGACTCCTCGATTGCCTTCGGATCTAGAAAGGTAAGTGAACTGTTCGCCTGGGGGTCCAGGTCAACCAGTAGTACCCTTTTCCCGCTCAACGCCAGGGCAGCGGAGAGATTTATGGCCGTAGTCGTCTTCCCGACGCCACCCTTCTGATTTGCTATCGCAATCACCATCCCCAACCTACCTCGTCCTTATCGCAAGCCTCTGCATCCTAGTTCGAACGCTCAGTGAGTGTCAAGGGACCATTCATTTCAGGAGGGGAACAGCTTGGGCATAGCGGTGGCTGCTAACATACCCAGGCAGGGCATAAAGGGGCTACTGGCCGAATAAGGTTGAAGGCAGACCGACCGGGGCAATCCGAGCGGGCCTGCGGTGGACTTTAGATTGACCTTGTGGTGTAATGGTCGCCGTCGTTGATGACGTAACTCAACGAGCATTCTGAGTCGCGGTGTTGCTCGCGTTAATCACAAACCCGAAGGGGATAGCTCATGGAAATAGAAATGAAGATACGCGGATTGATGATGGATCCCTCAGCTAATACGCCTATCATCATTCTCAAGGATGTGAGCGGTGACGCAATGCTTCCCATATGGGTTGGAGCATTCGAGGCCAACGCCATTGCGGTGGAGATCGAGAAGCTAGCTACGCAGAGACCGATGACCCACGACCTCGTCAAGAACATCATCTGGGAGCTTGGTGCCACCGTGCGGCGCATCGTTATTACGGACCTCATCGAGAACACCTTCTTCGCCGTCATCGAGATGATACGCGACGGCGAAGTCTTGCTGGTCGATTCCAGGCCCAGCGACGCGATAGCCCTGGCACTACGCGTGGATTGTCCTATATACGTTAGTGAGATGGTGGTTAAGAACTCCAGTACCTCCCTAACCGAGGATCCAACTCCTCAGGAAGAGGATGACTGGCCCGATAACATTATGGATGATACAACCGATTACAAAATGTAGAGCGCGCATCTCGCCGGCTGGTCAAAAATGTGTCCTCTCTATGCTGCCATCGAACAAAAATCTGCTGGTTTCCAGCTTGAATTGTGGTAGAATGCGGGCCTTCGAATCAGAATCCGTCCGCCCCGACGACGAAGAAAAAACCTTACTTGAGAGACTGAAGGAGGAAAGCTATGGCTTCGTTCAATAAGATCACGATCGTTGGGTATCTGGGCCGCGATCCTGAGTTGAGATACACGCCACAGGGAACCCCGGTCTGCGATTTCTCTGTCGCCACCACGGAGCGACGAAAAGATAAGTCTGGTGACTTCCAGGACTCAACAACCTGGTTCAAGGTAACCTTCTGGGGACGACAAGCTGAGGTTGCAAGTCAGTACCTTTCCAAGGGCAAGCAGGTTTATATCGAGGGTCGCTTATCTCAGCGCGAATGGCAAGACCGCGATGGAAACACGCGAACCAGTCTCGAGGTTACGGGCAGCGATCTCCAGTTCATAGGCCCGCGATCTGAGGAGGGTGCTGGTTCTCCACCGAGAGAGGAACGCGCCGGAGCCAGGCCACCCTCGGTGCGTGAAGAGCCTGCTGACGCGATTACGGAGGACGATGTGCCCTTCTAGTCGTGGCGGGCGCTACGGCGGATAGGCATCAATAGCAGACCCGCCGCCCCCTACTCGTCGGCAACGAATCGCTTGGTGAGTCCCAATTCCTTGATCTTGTGCTGCAGGCTCTGCCGGTGCATGCCGAGCAGAGCTGCCGCCTTCGTGACGTTACCGGATTCCTGCTCAAGGCATCTCTCAATATACTTGCGTTCAAACTCTTTTCGCGCCTCCCTGAAGTCCACTGTAAAGGGAACGCTGATCTCATCGCCTTCTCGGGTTAACGGCCTTTTCCGCTCGCTATTAGAGGTTATGTCATCGGGAAACACCTCTAATGTGATTTCTTCACTGTCTTCAAGAACTACAGCTCGCTCAATGCAGTTTCTCAGCTGCCGGACGTTTCCCGGCCAATCGTATGCAAGCAATCGCTTGAGCGCATCTATAGAGAGTTGTAAGGGCCTTCGTCGATAAGCCAAGGAGTAGCGTTCGCAGAAGGCCTGTGCCAACGCCGATATGTCTGATTTCCGCTCCCTCAGCGGCGGGAGGTGCATTGAGACTACACACAGTCGGTAAAACAAGTCCTCTCTAAAGCGCTCGATTCCAACCTCCTTCTGAAGATCCTTATTGGTAGCGCTTATTATCCTCACGTCGCTGCTCAAAACTTCATTGCTGCCCAATCGCTGGAATTGCTTATCTTCGATCACCCGAAGAACCTTAGCCTGAGTCGCAAGGCTCATGTCACCAATCTCATCGAGAAAGAGCGTGCCCCTGTTCGCAAGCTCGAACTTCCCTACCCGCTTCGCGGCCGCTCCGGTGAAGGCTCCCTTCTCATGGCCAAACAGTTCCGATTCAATCAATTCTTCCGGCATGGCAGCACAGTTGAGCGCTACGAAAGGACCGCTGACAGATCGCCCATGTGCATGGATCTCTCTGGCAACAACCTCTTTGCCCGTCCCGGACTCCCCGGTGATCAAGACATTTACATCGGTTGGGGCCACCTTCTCGATCAAGGAATAAATCCTTGACATGGCCGCAGATGACCCTATGAGCTGGCCAAACGTCTCGGTGCCGCTCAGTTCGTTGCGCAGTCTTTCGTTCTCGGTCCTCAACCGAGACACTTCTGCCGCATTCCGAACCAGGATCCTGAGTTCTTCGATATCAAAAGGCTTCGCTAGATAGTCATAGGCGCCCTTCTTCATCGCCTCCACTGCCATCCGCTCGGAGCCGTGAGCAGTAATGATGATAACGACGGGCGCTTCTCGACGTGAGACCAGCTGCGGTAGGTAGTCCAAGCCGGATTCGCTTGCAAGCTTAACGTCCAGCAGCACGACACTGGGACGCTGGCGTTCAATCATCTCCTCAGCGCTATCGACGCTGTCAGCCTCGACGATGAGGTAGTCTTCCCGTTCTAAAGCCCTTCGGATGCCATATCGGGCTGCTACCTCATCATCGACTATAAGAACTACAGAACGCATAAGCAGATCCACACCTGCGTTGGCCACCCATTGAAAGCACGCAGAAACGCGCCTCTACTTCTTGCCTTTGGTCTTATCCGGAGCTTCAGGAGCGACCCAGAACTCCTTGGCGTTCTGGAATTCGAATGGATACACTTTATTGGTTTCAGGATTGTATTCCCATTCGGCCAGGAGGTACTGCTTCTGCCAGTCCTGATAGTCGAAGGCGATCTTCCAGCGCCCGCTCTTTTTCTGGGAAGCCTCCCATCCGATCGCGTTGATGTTGTAAGCGCCGTTGTTCTTGGCATAGTTGTCGACGATCTCCCCGAGCGTTTTTCCCGCGGGTTGGTCGTTCACCTCGGGCTTCATGGCCCGTACCTTCTCGACCACCTGCTTTCCTTCCGTTGTGGTCTTGTCGATTCTCTCCTGGATTGCCGCCATTTTCGGATCCTTCGGCGGGGCGTTCTTAGCTGGTCCCGCCGACTGGCTACCGCCGCCGCCACATCCCACCATCAGCAATACTGCAAGAAAAGGAAACGCTCTCTTCATCGGGTTCTTCCTCCGTTCCACAGCGCAGGCCACATCCTTATGCTGACTGACGTCGCCTGGCAAGCAGAATCCTAAGATCACGAACGTTGTTCCCACTGGGACCTGTAAAAACAAGTCCCCCTAACTGCCTAAAGAAAGAATGAGAATCGTAACCTTGAATAAAGGGCGATATTTCCAATCCCTGTGCTCTAGCTGCACTTGCGAGATCCGTGCCGCCGACGGCGCCGGCGGCATTGCTGTTGCCATCAATGCCATCCGTGCCGCAGCAAAGAACCGCCGCGTCTACACTCGCATCGAGTTCAGCTAATCGCGTTGCGCAGTATAGCACGAATTGCTGATTGCGCCCACCTAGTCCGCCTCCAACGACTGGGCAAGAGACCTCGCCGCCCGATACGAGACAGACACAGTCAGCGGGAAACCTTCTGTGAAACTCGAGTAGTCGTTCCACGAGCATATCCGCCACATACCTGAAGTCACCCTCTTCGTAACCAGCCTCGACTTCGACTCGAAATCCGTGCACCCTGGCGCTGTTAGCACTCGCCTCGATCGCATCACGACTGTGAAGCAACAATAGATTCAAATCGGCCGCGCTATCTTGTCGCCAGTCCTTGGGCAGATCGAGCAAACTCCTCTCTCTGATCAGAGAAGTTATCGAAGCCGGCAGCTTGTCCGTCAGATTGTATCTTGCCAACACGCTGAAGAAGTCATCAATTGTCGCCCGATCTGGAAGCAAGGGGTTAGAAGCGATTGACCGAAGGTCTTCATAGTTTACATCCGACACATAAAGCCCGACGCACTTCGAATTTCTCGCCAAATACCCCAACCTTCCTCCCTTCACCGCCGAAACGTGCTTCCGTATGGTGTTTATTTCTTCAATAGTAGCTCCACAGTTGATGAGAATCTGATTCAATTCACGAATATCCTTAAGTGAGACATCAGATGTCAGTGGCATTTCTACCAGCGCCGAGCCTCCCCCTGATACAAGAAAGATTAGTAAGGCCTCACTCCCACAGGAGTTGATGAGATCGACTATACGTCTGGCCGCTTCGAAGCTGTTCGAGTTCGGGAGTGGATGTCCGCCTGGCAAAACCTCGGATCTTACGTGAAGGGTATGATGTCGATCGCTAACGAGGATTCCTAGAGTGAAGCTGGGGCCCAGCTGCGATTCAACCGCGGCACCCATCGGTATGCTCGCCTTGCCTATGCCTATGACGGCTACCTTGCTATACCGCGAAAGGTCAATCCGCGTCCCCGACACGTCGAGAACGCCATCCTCGACCTTAACGATCTTGTTTACTACTGACGCAATATCTATCTGTCTTAATGTTTCGAAGAAGATCTTCTTGGCCTGTTCTTTCAGGTCTAGCATATGCCGAGTTCAACCGTGAAGACATTGGCGCCCTTATGCGAATTCTTGCCGTGTCCTCTAAAGCATCGGGCCTGCACCCTTCTCTTCTTCACCCTGCCAGTCGCCTTGAACTGAATCAGACCGTACGCCGGAGGATGCCATCGTGGTTGGTCCCTCAATGCGGGTGCCATCGAGCTTTTCGTACACGCTCCAGTGCGTCCTCCAGAATCGCCGGATCCGCGCGACCTCTTGCCGCTATCTCTTTAGCAGCCCGGTCGCATTCCTCCTGAATCGGATGGTCATCGTGACCCCTCGTCCAACTCCACGTAACCTGGTGCGGGCGGGCAGCCTCGCTCAATCGCTCCCAGAACTCCAGATTCTTCTTTTTGCGGTAAGCCCCGTTTTGAGTCTGCACCACATACTGGGAATCGGTAAGAACCTCGATGAGACAGGGGTATTTGAGGGCTTCCAGTCCAATCGCGGCCGCGACAATCTCAGCTTGATTGTTGGTAGCCTCTCCCAGGTACTCCCCGACGACTCTATGCTGTTGCTGGCCTTCCTGATCAACGTATATGAGCACCGCGACGGCTCCGGCCCTCGCCGCCGCCGTGCCATTTCCAAGTGAACTACCGTCGCAGACAATCGTGACTCGTTTCATAGTTGGTCGGCGAATTATATTCCAATATTGGTGTAGATAAAAGAAGGGCGCCAGCCGAAATTGCTGACGCCCTTCATGGTCCAGTCCGATTGGCCGGAGTGGAGATGGATACGGACTCCGAATCAGAAATCCAGATCTGAAGATTTTATGCTATGGCGCTCCATGAGCTTGAGGATGTCCTCGCGGATCGCATCCCATCTTGGGGTCAGGGCGTTCGCAGCCCGACTCGATGTCGTGCTGAATATTCGATCGCTCCGCCTCGCTTCTCGTGCAAGCGCAAGTGCGGCGCTGCGAAGACCCTGCTGATCCCGAAGCGATGGCACTAATCGGCCATAGAGCTGGGCCGCGTTGGCAAAGCTGTCGAGCGCAAACAGCAACTCGATCTCAGCCTCGCCTCGTTGGGCACCAGGATCGAGTTCCAGGCTCGTGCCTGTTAGCCGAATGCCGACCATTCGCTGGTACTCTGCCAGCAGGTCTTCAGCCTGCCGCTGCAGGCTAGTTGGTGCCGGGCCAGGCGAAGAGCCCCGAACCCCCGGCGCAGGTGAAGGCGCCGGCACCGCCGGCGTCGAGGTTCGAAGCGGCACATTCAAGTCTCCTGACGCTGTGTGGACAATGATCCGCCTTACGTACTGAACGCCCTCGTCGATGTTCAGTTCAATGCGTCCCCGCGTTAGCACTTGAGTGGTCACCCCGGCCGGCCTTACCGCGCGAGCAAACACCTCCAGCGTATCTCCGTTTACAGCGTGCTCGCCGAACCATCGCCAACCTGCGCTGTCCCCCTGAGTGTTGATTACGACGATGATGGCCCCATCGGCATTCCGATTCGCAATTGCCGAAAGCACGTTCGCCAAGACCGCTTCGCTGGCCCCGGCCCGGGCCGGAGTTCGTTCGCTGTCGCTAGTGTCTCGTGGCGGCGAGGTTCGGCCAACGCTACCTGGTTCGCGTCTCGGGACGGTCACGCCGCGGCGGTCTTCACCGCTACTGGACCCGACTATCCCCAGGGCTCTCGCGGTGTCGGGATCCAGGTTCCCCGTCTCAGGCAAGTTGTGTTCACGCTGAAACGCCTTAAGCGCGGTCGATGTCCGAGGGCCGATCTGACCATCTGCCTCCCCTTCATAATATCCGAGATCCTTGAGGGCGGTCTGGGCTCGCCCAATCATCTCCGGAGACGAAAGCGGCAAGGTGGGTTCGGCGGATGGAATGCGGCGTGTTGAGTCAGCATCGGAGTCTGGCCTTCGGCCCGTGTCGGCTGGCCGGACATCTGCCTGGTCCCGCTCCGGCCTCCTCGTATCGGCTGGTCGGGCATCAGCCGGCTCGCGCTCCGGCCTTCTCGCATCGGCTGGCCCGGTATCAGCCGGGTCGCGCTCCGGGCCTCTCGCGTCTGCTGCCGACTGCGGATCGTTAGGAGCGCTGTCGCTATTCGGACCGCGAGGACTTGAGGATTCACTGATGACTATAGACTGCCGAAGCTGCACGCCGAAAGGTGTAGCTGTAGGCACCTGTGCCTCCTCGCCTTTCGAGAGAAGTATTCCCGCGACGCCCGCTCCGGCCCCAGCCACGCCGCCCAGCACAGCACCCTTTCCTCCACCTGCGATTCCACCGAGCACTGCGCCTATCGCTCCGCCGCCGCCTACGAAGACCGCTCGCTTCTTGCCCTCGCCGGAAACCTGTCCTTCATCATCTATTCTATCCCTTGTCTCGGGGTCGTCGGAGGTCAAGTTTCCGACGAGGCGGGCTCGGAAACCATTCGGGAGAACGATCTCGTCGAAGTCGAGCCCGATCGTGCCGGATTTGCTCATTCGCTTCGCAGGCGTGACTTCAGTGATGCGGCCTTCGATGACTGAACCGGCCGGTATCACGGCGTTTCCATCAACATAAACCGGAATCGTCACAGTCGCAGTGAACCTGTCGCCCACTCGTGAGGTTCGGGAGCTCAGGGATCTATCCAAACGCATACTGATGACAGTGCCCTCGGGAACGGTCCAACTGCGGTCAGCGTATTGAGAAGAACTATAGCGCGGCCGGTCCTGGGCGAAGGAAATCACTGCGGTTCCCAGCACAAGCGCGAGGACCGCACTGATCCTTAAACTCCTACGACTCCTGGTTCCCATTTCCATTTACCTCCAAGCCTTTGCTTGCGCAGGGGGTGCGCTGATCCTGTCTACTGAGACGGTTAATGGTGCCTGCCGTGTTGTCCAAAGGTTGAGAAACCATCTCAACAAACCTCAAGAGGGCGCCAGCCTGGAGCGTAGCACTCGGATCCCGTCTGGTCCGGTCGGCTCCAAGCTCCGCGAGGAAGAAGCTGGGGCACTCATGTGAACTCTTCGAAAGCGGGTTATTGTGACTAAGGTCAATAACCGGTCAAAGTGCTTTATCCGAGCTACTTACTTATTGCAGTAGCGCCGCCATCGGGCAGCCACATTCACTCGCCCGTTCATCTTCAAAGGAACCGGCGGAGTCGCTCACGATCTACTGAAGAGTTGTTTGGCCTCAAAGGAGCTCGATGGCAGACGAAACTCAGTGATGAACGGTTCCCGCCCTCCTCGACAGATCGCGAACAACCTTCCTCAGCGAGCGAAGCTCCTGCCGTCACCTTGTTCAGTCGGCGACCTGCTACAGAGCATCGGAGCAGCTCCAATCTTAGCACGCGAGTTTGATCGGGGGAATTGGATGCCGTCTGGCAGAGACTGCTCCGGCAGCCCTTCGAGCACTCCCGAGCACGCGACTTCGATTTGGCAAAGTACTATCTCACTGCGCGCTTCGATTCACCTGTCTCCCTTCGATCGGGGTCCGCCCGCCGGACGATTCCTTGCGCGGGTAGCATGCGAGTTGTACAATTCGCGCTAACCGAAACGATCCGTCACTGCGTAGAAAGCGCAGCGCTTCAAGGTTAGCTCAAGGAGGACTGGCAATGCTCTCATCAACGCGATCGCGCCTTCGAAAGTTCGGGGCAACGACCAATCAGGCTTCAAGTGGTTTGGCAACTGCTGGCGCCGTTCTTCAAGTAAGGCTGAGATCGCTCGCGGCAACAGGCCTTGCCCTAGTCCTGGTGACATCGAGCTTGACTGCTTCCGTGCTTGCGGCAAGTCCGAAGGTGGAGAAGATCGCCCGATCGGTTACCATCTATCGCGACTCTTACGGAGTGCCTCACGTCTATGGCCCGACTGATGCGAGCTGCGTGTTCGGCTATATATACGCACAGGCCGAAGATAATTTCTGGCAGATCGAAGACAGCTACATCCGGTCATTGGGCCGCAGCGCCGAAGTCTACGGCGCTAGCGCTGTTGCAGGGGACCTCCTGAATCACGCCCTGGAGATCCCTAAGCTCGCGATGGCCGAGTATCAGCGATCCAACCCGCGAGCCCGAGCCCTTTCTGAAGCATTGGCCGACGGTCTGAACTACTTCCTCGAGCGCAACCCCCAGGTCAAACCGCGGCTCATCACTCACTTTGAACCCTGGCACGTGTTCGCGTTCAACAGGTTCGCTATCTACCAGCTCTTCATCTTCGGAAAGTCCGGAGTAAAAGTTGACGAGATTCGCACGGCCGTCCGTGACGCAGGTTCGGAGTCGCCTGCGAGCTCCAACCGCGCGTCCAATTTCGAAGCCGCTACTGGCGGCGAACCTGACTTTGAGCCGGTCGTCGGATCGAACATGTGGACCATCACGCCTGCTAAGAGCGCCAGCGGAAACGCGATGCTCCTGATCAACCCGCACCAGCCGTTCTTCGGCCCCGGCCAGTGGTATGAGGGCCACGTCCACAGCGCGGAAGGGTGGGACCTCTCTGGCGCCTCGTTCTTCGGTTCGGGCTTCCCTACGCTCGGGCACAACGAGTATCTGGGTTGGAGCCATACCGTCAACGATCCGGACATCGTTGATCTGTACACCGAGAAGTTCGACGATTCAGCCAAGCCGCTCGCGTATCGCTACGGCGACGGCTATAAGAGCGCCACCGAATGGGCTGACGCAATCAAGATCAAGACTTCGAACGGGATCGAGACCAGGACCTTCAAGTTCCGGAAGACTCATCACGGCCCGATTGTCGCAGTTCGTGACGGGAAGCCGATCGCGATCAGACTGTCGAGGCTTGAAGAAGGCGGCATGATCGATGAGTGGTACGCTATGGGCAAGGCTCATACGATGGCCGAGTTCAAAGCCGCGATGTCCAAGTGCGCGATTCCGATGTTCAACGC